>JASGCR010000099.1 GCA_030054015.1 Candidatus Symbiobacter sp.
TATCGCAAAAGCCAAGCGCGGCGACGCTCAGAATGACACTCCGACTACTTGTTCAAAAGAGATTCGTATTTGCGAGCGAAGCGAAGCAATCCAGTAACATCCTGAAATTGCTAGATTTTTCTGGATTGCTTCGCTTCGCTCGCAAATGCCATTTTCTTGATTCTGAGACTTATTCAGTCCTTCCCTAAGCAGGAAGGGGGGGGCAGTACGAGTTATTCAGACCTTCCTAAAGGAAGCGCGTCATTGCCCCTCATCCTCGTCCCCCAACGGCAAAGACGGTTCCGCCATACCCGCCCCCCCGCCATAGCCCGTCAACATCCGCCCGCGTGAGGTGCGCTGGATCAAACCGCGTTGCAGCAAATAAGGTTCGACCACATCTTCGATCACATCGCGCTGATCCCCCAAATAGGCGGCCAGGGTCTCAATCCCGACCGGCCCGCCCTGGTAAATATCGGCCAGGCACGACAAATACCGCCGATCCTGGGCATCGAGGCCGCTTTCATCCACTTCAAGCCGCAACAAAGCCTCATGCGCCTGGTCGCGGTCGATCCTGGCCGCGCCCTCCACCTCGGCAAAGTCGCGTACCCGCCGCAGCAACCGCCCGGCAATGCGCGGCGTGCCGCGCGACCGCCGCGCAATCTCCGCCGCCCCCGCCGCCGTAATGGCAATGTTCATAACCTCGGCGGCGCGGGTGACGATACGCTGTAACTCGGCATCGGTGTAAAAATTTAACCGCAAGGGAATGCCAAAACGATCCCGCAACGGGCGGGTGATCAACCCTGTACGGGTGGTGGCAGCAATCAAGGTAAAGGGATTCAAATCAATCCGCACCGATCGCGCCGATGGGCCTTCACCAATCAATAAATCCAACTGCCCGTCTTCGAGGGCGGGATACAAAATCTCCTCAACCGCCGGATTCAAGCGGTGGATTTCATCGATAAACAGCACGTCACGCGCTTCAAGATTGGTGAGCAAAGCCGCCAAATCTCCCGCGCGGGCAATCACCGGCCCCGATGTCGCGCGAAACCCCACTCCCATTTCCCGCGCGATAATATGGGCGAGGGTGGTTTTGCCAAGACCAGGCGGGCCAGTCAGCAAGACATGGTCGAGGGCTTCGCCGCGCCCGCGAGCCGCCTCGACAAACACGCGTAAATTATCGCGCACCGCCTCTTGTCCCACGAAATCATTCAGATATGACGGGCGGATCGCCGCGTCTTCGCTGGTTTTGTCGCCGGGCAGGGGGGCGGGTGACACCAAACGGGGCGGCGGGGTGGCGGCACTCATCGGTTAAGCTCCTTAAGCGCGGCACGGATAAGGGCGGAGTTGGTCACGGGCGGGGTGAGTGACGGCCAGACCTGGGACAAAGCAGCATAGGCCTCGGCCCGCGCAAAACCAAGATTCTCCAAAGCCGACAGCGCGTCCTGGCGGGTTTTTTCATCGCTGTTGGTTTTAACATTCGGAGTGGTCGCGCGCGGGGCTTGATCAGGGTGAGCGGCGGCGGCGGGTGATGCGGCGGGCGCGGCATCTGCGGCGGCGGGCGGCGGGCGGTCATTATCGGGCAAGGCAACCGTAAAAACCTTGTCTTTCAATTCGAGAATCAAGCGCGAGGCCAATTTCGCCCCCACCCCATTGGCACGGGTGAGCGTCTTGGCATCCCCCGCCAAAATCGCCTGTTGCAATTCCGACGGGGCCAGGCTGCCCAAAATCGCCATCGCCACCCGCCCGCCCACGCCCTGTACCGATTGCAACAATTGAAACCATTTCTTTTCCGCCGCGCTGGGGAAGCCATAGAGCGTGATGTGGTCTTCGCCCATGCGCATGTCAATGTGGAAGGTTTTGGCATCGTTGGTGCGGCACTCGGCTTTGCTTCGCTCCGACAATTGGACGGCATAGCCCACCCCGCCCACCATCAAGATCACCTGGTCGGTGCCAATTTCTTCAATTATGCCAGCAAGTTTTGCAATCATGACTGCGTCAAGCATCCGTTTAAGGTGGGTTTTGTGTATCCATGATTGACTTATGCCAATTTTTGTGAGATTTGACCACAATAAAGGGAAGAAGCATGATTGCGGAACCGAACCGCGCCGTGCCGCCTGGTCGTTGGGTATTTTTCCGGCATATCGGGGGTGGGGGCGCAGTATTTGCGAGAAGACGATTTTTATTTTAGGGAGATAATGGAAGTAACGCCGTTGAATCTCGCATGGCTTTATCCGTTCTAATTTTGTTAGAAATGTAATTAATAACTTCGGCTAAATCAACAGACCCGCTTTTAGAAGCAAAACGATGTACATACCGAATTGAATACATGAAATGGTAATCCTGTTTAAATTTTATTTTGAACGTCCTTTTTTCTGATAGTATTTCGCCCGTCAAAGATTTATCGGATGTGTTGCCCCCTGTTTCCATAAATGAAAAGAGAAGCACCGCATGAAATTCAATTTCTTTTTTTTCATAACTCTTTGAATTTATTGATGTGCATACATCAATAAGAGAAAGAGCGTATTTCATGAACTCAGCGGATGCGGCAATTTGCGCAATACCATCGATTTGCGGATTAATTTCATCAATATCGGGTTCGATAAATGGGCTTGATGTTTTAAATTCAATAATGAGAACGATAATTTTATCCTCTAATTCATAAATAACCGTAAGGTCATTGCGTTTCGCCGTCCCAAATCCAGAATCGTGTTTAAATCCATTATAGGAAGAACTTACTGTATCAGAGAAGTTATCGTTTAAATTTAAAGTTTGATTTTTTGAATCAAAACGGAAAATACACTTTTTGTTATCCTTAATCGCCTTAAACGAAACTCGAAATTTTTTTGCGTCCTTATCGTCTTCGATATGCCATAATATCAAATCCTTTGTAAGCTGCCCTGAACATTCGTTCGGAACAACTTTATTCAGAAAATCGACAAGTGATGGTTGTGCAGTTATTGTCATTTAAGTTCCCCCGTATAACATTATTATGGTTTGGATTCTTAAATTTAATTATTTCTTCCTGGTATTATTAATCTTCCTTGCCAAAAGCCATGGCAGCAGATTCGTGCAATTCTTGCTGCATTTCTTCAATCGCTTTATTCATTTCCAATACTTTGATGCCGCCGGTTTTTGTGATGGGGCATTCTTCGATTGGCGTTCCGTCATTGGGAAAATTATAGACCACGACATCTTCAATATTTAGACATTCCGCCTCGTCAATTTTATGCCTCGCCATTATTTCCTTGCGTTCATTGGCTAAATCCTTGTCTTTATTACTGCCCAATATTATAAGCGAACTGATTTCCCGAATAATATTATCTGAATGGGTGCTGAAAATAACATGATGTCCATCATTGACCAGACGGGCAAGCAACCGCGCAACCAAAATTTGGTTGTGAATATGCAGATTTAATTCAGGCTCGTCAATCATTATGGTTCTTTTTTTGGTTGGCTCAGTTGCCAAATATAACCATAAACCATAAAGACTTTTAACGGTTGACGATGCGGCATGGAGCGGTAATCCAATTGAATTTCCTTCATTCATCCCATCGGGTATAAATCTCGCGCCTTGTTTTTCACCGACATCATAATGACCATGAGCGATTTTATCTTCAATAAATTCCATGCCCAATTCGTTTATTGATTTTATAACAAGGGCTCTTTCAAATCTCTTTGGTTGACGTAATAAAAAATTGGCATATTCAGCGATTGGTAGGGGGTAGTCTGGTTTATAATCTGCATCAAATAACCTTGAACGTATTTGTCCCATATCAATATAGGATAAGGCCACACCGCTCCTTTCCGCTGGAATAAAAAAACCGTTTATATGGTACAAATTATAAAGCGATTCTATTACATGCAACCTGGTCCAGCGTGAAATCAGATTTCGTTTATCAAGATCAACTTGAGGCATTCCTTTTTTATTATTATCTATGACACTTATCGGCGTATCAATTGAAAACATTGGAAAACGAAAATCAAGAGATGAGATTTTAATTCCTTCAGAAGGTTTATTTTTTTTAATCTCTTCTAAATTTAACTGCAAATTAAATTTAGGCATCGATTTCACAGAAATATTATGGGCAATGATTTTATTATAAATATTAACCATACGTTTACTAAAGGAGCTTTGTATTTCTTCCAACATTTTGACAAAATATTCGTCAAATTTAAGGACAGTCTGTCCCTTAGAAATAATTTCATCGACACAATAATCAGGCAATTTAAATTCTATATCACTCGGATGAAATTGCCCCAACCCCCACAACGCATACATGGCATAGGTTTTGCCGCCGTTATTGGGGCCGGTGAAAATGGTCAATTTTTTGGGCGCAATCGTCCCCTTGGCCCGGATCGGGCCTAGATTCTCCATGGTCAGAGAAAAAGGGGCTTTCATTTAGCTGCACCGCTTTGGTTTAAGATAATAGGATAACGCATTGTCATACATAACATCTTATAACAAAATTACACCTATTTACAACCCGAATTCAACGACGAAATTATCGCTATCGCCTTTTGTGACCATAGCCTATCCCCCAATCCCTAAAATCCCCTCAATTATTCCCACGCGCCCAGTCAATCGACCGCGTCCCCAGGGGGCTTCCCAGGGAGCTTCCCAGGCCATCGCCCAGGCCTCCCCCCAATCTTTGGGTGATTTTTCGCTCGAATCCGGCTTTGTGTTCGGATAAAATTGCGGATGCGGCCTCGCCGACCTGGCCGCTGCGCTGCCAGGCCTCGCGGTGATTTTTTTCTTGGCGGATCAAATCATACAGTCGGCGCATGACATCCGCGCGTTGCGTCCCGGACAAACGCTGTAAAATCAGAGGCAGATTAACATCGCTGCCTTCATCCAGGTCACGGGCCTGGTCACGGCCCAGGTCACTGCGTTTGGCCAAGATTTTTCTCCCCCATCCATCCAAAACAAATGCGATTCTATCATGGCGAATTATAATCGGTTTTGCCTGATATCAAAACCCCCTATCGCCGCGCATCGCGTTCTGGGTTAAACTTTCCCATTCCTTGCCCAGCCAGCCAGGTCGCAAATTCCGCCTGTTGATCGGGCGACAGTAAAAGCCCATATTTGGTGCGGCGTTGCAAAATATCCTCTGGCGTTACCGCCCATTCCTGCGCGATGAGATAACGCGCCTCGGCCTCGTAAAAGCCGTGACCAAAATGCCGCCCCAATCCGGCGACATCTTTCGCCTCGCCCATCACCGCCCGCGCTCGCGTGCCATATAACCGCGCCAAATGCCGCGCGACCTGCGTGGGCAGCCAGGGATAATCCGCACAAAAACCCGCCAAAAACCCGGCAAAATCAGATTGAAAGAAATCGCCGCCGGGCAAGGGCGCGGTCGCCGTCCAATCCCGCCCCATTTGCGGAAAATAGGGCGATAATTTGGCCAAAGAATGTTCGGATAATTTGCGATAAGTGGTAATTTTGCCGCCAAAAATCGACAGAATCGGCAAACTCCCCGCCGCATCCTCGACATCAAACACGTAATCGCGGGTGACGGCACTGGGGTTTTCCGAGGTATCATCATATAAAGGTCGCACCCCGGCATAATGATCCAACACATCCCCCCGGCCCAATTGCGGCACGAAATAGCGATTCACCACATCGAGCAAATAGCTGATCTCGGCCTCGCTAATCGCCACGTTTTCGGGCGGCAAGGGATGGGCTTCATCGCCATAGGGAATGTCGGTGGTGCCAATCAGGGCCAAATTATCCAGATATTGATTGACGAAAATCACTCGCCGATCCGTATTTTGCAGCAAATAATTGTGATCGCCGGGCCAGAATTTACGGGTGATGATGTGGCTGCCTTTGACCAACCGCACTTTGCGCTGGGAATTTTCCCCCGCCGCCGCCAGCACCTGTTGCACCCACGGCCCGGCCGCATTGACCAAGCCCTTTGCCGCCACCGTGACCGCCGCGCCCTCGGGGGTGGCAAAACTCACGCGCCAGATTCTGTCTTTACCCTGGCCATCACCGCGCCGTGCCGAGGTAAAACGGTGGCGGGTCAAAATCCGCGCCCCGCGCTCCGCCGCATCGATGGCGTTTAACACCACCAACCGCGCATCATCGACCCAACAATCGGAATAAACAAAGGCGCGGCGGTAATCGGGTTTAATCACGGCTCCGGCTTGATCTTTCCGCAAATCCATCGCTGCCGAGGGCGGCAAGATTTTCCGCCCGCCCAAATGGTCATACAAAAACAACCCCAGGCGTATGAGCCAAGCCGGTCGGTCCTGCGGGCTGTGCGGCAAGACAAACCGCAGCGGCCAGATGATGTGGGGAGCCGCCCGCAGCAAGACTTCGCGTTCAATCAGGGCTTCGCGCACCAGACGGAACTCGTAATATTCGAGATAGCGCAAGCCGCCATGCACCAATTTGCCCGAACGCGAGCTGGTGCCGGTCGCCAAATCCCCCGCTTCGAGCAGCAAGACCTTAAGGCCGCGTCCGGCGGCATCCCGTGCAATCCCGACGCCGTTAATGCCGCCGCCAATCACCACCAGATCGTAAGTTTCCATGTTATTATCCGTCATCGCCCTGACTCTAGGTTTTTAGGGTTTTTTCACCGCTGGCTTGCCTTTTTTCATCGCCGCGTCGGGGTCTTGGATGCCATAACTGGAAAAACCCTTCAGAGTGTCGGCAATTTGCGCTTCGTTGAGCAAGACCGGGCCGCCAATCAGCAGGCTATGATAATATTGTTTCGCAATGGTTTCCAATTCCACCGCCGCCCACATGGCTTTCTCCAAATTGGCCCCGGTGGCAATCATGCCGTGATTGGCGAGCAAACAGGCGGTGCGATTTTCCAATGCTTTTAACGCATGGGCGGAGAGTTCCGCCGTGCCATAAGTGGCATAATCGGAACAACGCACATCCATGCCGCCAAACGCCGCCATCATGTAATGACAGGCCGGTATCGATTTGCGGGCTATCGCCAACACCGTGCAATAAGTGGCATGGGTGTGGACAATGGCACCGACTTCGGGGCGGGCTTTCATAATATCGAGGTGAAACCGCCACTCGGTCGAGGGTTTCAGCGGCCCCTCCCATTCGCCATATTTGCCCTTAAGGTTAAGGGTGGCAATCATGTCCGGCGTCATTTTGGCATAAGGTATGGCCGATGGGGTGATCAGCATCACATCCTGGTATCGCGCCGAAATATTGCCCGACGTACCTTGATTCAGGCCGGATTCGTTCATCCATAAACATAAATCGATAATGGTTTGGCGTAGGGTTTTTTCTTCGGTTGACATCATTTTCTCCTGTCATGGTTGTGAAGGGCGACTCTCTTTTGAACAGCATTTATTCGGACTTTCCCTAAGGAAGGTCGGAATAAGGCGAAAAATTCTCTGACCCCCCCTTCCTGCTTAGGAAGGGGGGGATAGAAAAGCTAGAGTTTTTTGTAAAAAAAT
Organism: Candidatus Symbiobacter sp.; assembly: GCA_030054015.1. Classification (GTDB taxonomy): domain Bacteria; phylum Pseudomonadota; class Alphaproteobacteria; order Elsterales; family Elsteraceae; genus JASGCR01. Next base: position 7,405 of record JASGCR010000099.1, read on the forward strand.
TCATGGCTTTTCTTGGGGGGGTTGGTGCAAGATTTTGATTCTGATCAGATTTTTACCATCACCAACCCCCCCGACCTATCCTAGGCGGC
>JASGCR010000100.1 GCA_030054015.1 Candidatus Symbiobacter sp.
GCCCGCTCGCAAATGCCATTTCTTTTGTTTCTGGGACTTGTTCGGACTTTCCTTAGGAAGGGGGGGTCGTAAAGGCGAATTTTCAAGGACACGGGGTATATTTAAGAAAATAATGGCCCAGGCATTGGTTCGGCTTGGTAAAAACCTTGGCCTTGCAAGCTTTCAAAAACTCTCGTCAAATTTGCTTTATTGGTTCGTTTGTTTTTGCCTAATTTATAGGCACCCCTATCTATTAATATTTGATTTCCACGCGCATCTAACGACATATCTTCATACTGAGCAACATATAGGGGTAAACCATATTTAAGGGTTTTCATACCCGCATCCAGAGTCCCCCCCGTTTCTCCAGCTTCTATAACGATCATGACTTGGCTAAGGGCAATAATGAGATTATTGCGCGCCATTGCCCGGTATGTCATCCAGCGTTCATTCGGGTCGAATTGCGACATAACCAGCACCCGTTCCCAATCCCAGACTGATTTTAAATCTTTTTTAATCGTAAAATGATTTATTCCTTCCGGAAGAACGAGAATCGTTTTGCCTCCAGCTTTGAGGCAATTATAATGCGCTTCAAAGTCAACACCGACCGCATTTCCACCTATAACGGCCACATCCATCTGGGCGGCCTGGACCGCGCAATCCAATGCCGTACGCAAACCGATCTCACTTGATTTACGAGAGCCGCAAAATCCTATCCCTGGCAATTGAAGCAAATTTTGGTTGCCGACCATATCCAAATGTTCTGGGGCATTTTTACCCAGCCGCTCTTTCACGCGCTTTGGATACAAGGAGTCACTCGGCACAAACCTGGTTAGACCAGTTGGCACGTTTCCAATGTTTTTATGGTTAAATTTTATCGAGATATGGTTCATGTATTGTCCGTATCACGCAATGTTTTGACAAAGCTTAACCCATACACATCATTTGCACCAGCCATTTGTAGTATCATAGCAATGTATTGAATTGTAATGCCTGACTGATATTTGTCATCGATCAAAATAATATTTTTATCGGATATGCTGTAATTCGCATCGTTATCAAAGGTAACTTGCGAATTTTCCCAGATATCCCATTTTGAGGAGAAGCTTGTCGTTTTGATCGAAGGTTTTTTTACCCCAAAATGAAAACCTTGGGTAACATTGCGAATCCCCATTTTCGAGCAAACCATCGAGGCAATGGTTCCTGGTAAATCAAATTCCTTATCTGGGTGAGCGGGTACCGAACATATTAGGTCTGCATCTTTGTAAAAAGGTTTTGGTTGGATTGTTTGTGTCACCATTTCTGCAATCTGCTCAATTGCATTTTGATCTTTATGGTGTTTGGCTTTATTCTCAAGTAAACCGATATCGGTGTATTCATGTTTCGCCTTATCTTTTAAGTTGAAGTCCAATGCCAGAGAAAGAGATAGACAATCTCTTAAAAAAACAAGGTTCCCTTGCTTTTTTCCCCAATTTTCAATGATGTGTAATTCTTCATCGCTTTTTATTACACGGAAATGATTTTTGTAATGATCGCTATAAAAAAGAGCGAGCTCTGTTTCTGCCTCGAAAATCGGCTTTATTGTCTCGGAAAATTTTACAGAAAATGATTTTGTACCATTTTGTTTAATAGCCTGAATGCCCGAACTGTTGGCAAAACTTCTCCGTCTCGGTACAAGTTTATGCTTCGCTTCGACAGATTGACGTGAAATTTTTTCCATAAAAAATTTCCTATTGATAATTCTAACGAGATTTGCCATTCTGAATTTACAGTCATTGGAAATTTTTTAATCAATTTGATTTTTTTGTCAATAGATTAAATTATTTTGAACTTTAACCAACCTTTGGATAAAAAATGTCCCTTGTCGAACACATCATTGCTCTCCTGGCCATACCGGTCACGATCACCATCGATTATCTGGGCTATGTCGGGGTGGCTATTTTAATGGCAATTGAATCCGCCTGTATTCCCCTGCCATCCGAAATTATCATGGTCTATGCTGGGGCGATGGTGGCGGAGGGGCAATATAGTTTGTTCTGGGTGGCGACGGCGGGGGCAATTGGCAATAATCTTGGCTCGCATCTGGCCTATGTCATTGGAGCCAAAGGCGGTCGCAGCGCGATTAATCGTTGGGGGCGTTACATCCTTATGTCGGAAAAAGACGTGCAACGCGCCGAATGGTTTTTTGCCCGTTTTGGTTCCGGAGCCGTGTTTATTGCGCGGTTATTGCCGGTGGTGCGCACCTTTATCGCCCTGCCAGCCGGATTGGCGCGGATGAATCTAACAAAATTTCATATTTATACTTTTTTGGGGTCCTGGCCGTGGAGTTTTGGCTTGGCTTATGTCGGCATGAAATTAGGCGCGGCCTGGCAAGGCGACAATCAATTCAAAGATTATTTGCATAAATTCGATTTTATTATTGCCGCCATCCTGGTGCTTGCCGTGATTTGGTTTGTTAAAAGCCATTGGTCGCATCGCCAGAAGAAATAAACGCGCCATTTTACAAAACACCAACCCGCGGTATCACTCGCCCATGCCGTGGCTGCGTTTGTCTCGCTGCCAATCGCGTTCTTTGATGGCGGCGCGTTTGTCGGCTTGGTTGCGTCCTTTGGCCAGGCCCAGTTCGACCTTCGCCAAACCGCGTTCATTAAAATACAAAGATAATGGCACAATCGTCATGCCTTCCTTGCGAATCCGCCCCAGCATTTTGCTCATTTGGCGGCGATGGAGCAAAAGTTGGCGCGGGCGGCGTTCTTCGTGGTTCAACCGATTGGCGGCGCGGTAATGGGGGATAAATGCATTCCACAAAACCAGTTCGCCATTGCGCTCCCCGGCCCAGGCCTCGGCCAGGCTGGCATTATGAAGGCGCAAGGCCTTGACCTCCGACCCCAACAACACGATTCCCGCCTCGATTTTATCGAGGATGGTATATTCGTGAAAGGCGCGGCGATTTTGCGCCACGTATTTATCGGTCTCGCGCCGTTTGTTCATGCCAATTTACTCCGTTTATTCAATCAACCCGGCCAATTTTAGCCCGCGATCCACCGCCGCCTTGGTCGCGTCGGTGATAGGTGCCAGCGGCAAGCGCGTGGCGGCGGCGCATAATTTAAGCCGCGCGGCGGCATATTTCACCGGCCCGGGACTGGGTTCCATAAACAAAGCCTCGTGCAAAGCGGTTAATTTTTCGTTGATTGCCTGGGCGGTGGTCACATCGCCCCGTTGCCACGCCAGGTGCATATCGGCCAACAGCCGCGGCGCGACATTGCTGGTCACCGAAATACACCCATGTCCGCCTTGGATTAAAAACGGCAATATCGTGGCATCTTCGCCCGATAACTGGACAAAATCCGGCCCGGCCAAGGCGCGTAAACGCGGGGGACGCGCCAAATCCGCGCTGGCATCCTTGACCCCCACAATGCGCGGCAATTGCGCCAATCGCGCCAGGGTTGGGTTGGTTATATCGACAATCGAGCGGCCTGGAATATTGTACAGAATGATGGGCAGGCCGCATTCATCGTGAATGGCTTTGAAATGCAGATATAAACCCTCTTGGTTGGGTTTGTTGTAATAAGGCGCAACCGAAAGCAGATAATCCGCCCCCACTTTTTCGGCATGGCGGGAGAATTCAATCGCCTCGGACGTGGCATTTGACCCCGCCCCGGCAATCACCCATGCATTTTTGCCCGCCGCCCGTTTGGATTTGACCACCTCGACGCACAGCTTGACCACCAAATGATGTTCTTCATGCGATAATGTGGGGGATTCGCCCGTGGTACCAACCGGAATGAGCGCGGTCGTGCCGTGGTCGATTTGGAATTCACAAAGTCGCTGAAACCCGTCATGATCAATTTTATCGCCCTTGAACGGGGTAATTAAGGCCGTCATCGAGCCTTTTAAGCGATTGACCTCATGATTGTTCATTTTCTACTCCTTGGTTTCACATCCCACACGATGTTATTGTATCACAGAACCGATAATTTTAACCTAACTCTATTTTAGCGGCGACTCAAGTCTGTCTAAGGAAGAAGGAAGAGGTAAGAAGGAAGAGGGAATAGGTAAGAGGTAAGAAGGAAGAGCGTCATTACCCGCCGGAATATCCGTGGTTACACGGATATTCCGAGTCGGGTAATCCCCCAGGAGTTTTGGGGAATAATACTCCTGGGGGATTACCCGACTCAGCCTGCAAGCGGAGACCCGCTTGCAGGCTGGCGGGTAATGACGCTAACTCATTGGGCAAAAAATCCCTTAATGACGCTAACTCATTGGGCAAAAAATCCCTTAATGGCGCGGATCACCCGTTCGACCTCGACCAAGGATAATTCCGGATAGATCGGCAGCGACAGCACCGTGGCGGTCACGGCCTCGGTAACGGGCAGCGACAGATGCGGATAGGCCTGGCGATAGGCGGGTTGTTGGTAAATCGGCACCGGATAATGAATGCCAGCATGAATGCGCTGGCTTGCCAAATATTCCTTTAATTTATCGCGCAAATCTGGGGATTGCTTGCTGCTGCGGCATTGCATGACGAATAAATGCCAGGCGGGGTGGGTATTGGCCGTGGGCCAGGGCAAGCGCAAATCGGGAATCCCAGAAAGCCCGTGTAAATAAGCCTCGGCAATCCGCCGCCGCCGCAGATTATTCGCATCCAAATGCGGCAATTTAACCCGTAAAATCGCGGCCTGAATCTCATCCAGGCGGGAATTATAGCCAGGGAATTCGCTATTGCGGCTCGTCGACCAGCCATATTGCCGCAGCCCGCGTAATTTCGCCGCCAAACCCGCATCCTGGGTAATCACCGCCCCGCCATCACCCATTGCCCCTAAATTTTTGGTGGGATAAAAACTGAAACACCCCATCACGCCCAAACTGCCCATTTTATGGCGGGTTAGGGGGGCATTGGGCGCGACCAGGTCAATCTCGGCTCCCACCGCTTGAGCGCAATCTTCAATCACGGCCACATGATGCTGCGCTGCCCAGGCCAGCAATTCCGCCATATTGAGCGGATGACCATATAAATGCACCGGCATAATCGCGCGGCAGCGCGGGGTCACAACCCCGGACAATTTGGCGAGATCAAGCAACCCGTGTTCGGGCCGAATATCGGCAAAGACAGCTTTGGCACCGCTCATCCCAATCGCGGCCACGGTGGCGACCGCGGTCATGGGGGTGGTAATGACCTCATCCCCGGCCCCAATATTCAATGCCCGCAACGCCAAATGCAGCGCATCGGTGCCATTCGCCACCCCAATGGCATGAGCGACCCCGCAATAAGCGGCAAATTCTTGTTCAAATGCCGCGACCTCGCGGCCTAAGATATATTGCTCGCTGGTCAAAACGCGGGTGATGGCCTGATCAATTTCATTTTTTTGGGCAAGATATTGTTGTTTGGGTGCCGCAAATCCAAGCGGCGTGAGGGGTAATGTCGCATCCTCGGTCATAGGCACCTTTTTTACAACTGACATCGTGACTTCCAGGTTTGCTATAATTTTGCTAAATTGCGCCTGACTATCGCCAAATTTAGAGGTTTTGACAAGTCTTAACTTGGTTTTGCCGCAAGAGAGCGTCAAAAACGGGAGCGTCATTACCCGCCGGACTGCAAGCGGATTTCCGCTTTCAGTCCGAGTCGGGTAATCCCCCAGGAGTTTTAGTGAATAATACTCCTGGGGGCTTTCCCCCGACCAATGTCTTACGACATTGGCGGGGGACAGGCCCCGACTCGCCGCGTAAAAAGAACGCGGCGGCGGGTAATGACGCTCTTACTCAAGCTTTGACAATTTTTGATCAGGCTCTAATAATTTTGTACATATGGGAAAATTATCCAAATGATTATTCTCTGTACCGGCCTGATGCGCAGTGGCTCAAGTTGGAGTTATAATGCCGTCCGCATGTTAATGCGCGAGACCGCCGCCAAATTATCCAGTGGCTATGCCGATGATATTGGTCGCGCCTTGGCTGAATCGCGGGATGCCGAGCATGTGATCATCAAAACCCATAAACCCGACGGGTTGGGGCGGGCTTTGATCCGGCATCATGCCTGTCGCATTGTCCATAGTTTCCGACAACCTATTGATGCGATGGCCTCGATGCTGCAATCTTATGAGGGCGATTTTGACCGTCATTTGACCGCCATGGATGCTGGGTTTGAGCTCTTGCGTTTTGCCCTGGATTGCGGCGGCGCGCATTTTATTTGGTATGACGAAATCGTCGCCCATGGCGAGCGGCGAGTCACGGCATTGGCGGATTATCTGGGGCTGGATGTGCCGGACAGCGTGATCAATGCGATTGCCCATTCATTGTCGCGCGAGGCCATGATCAAAGCCACCGCCAAACTACCCCAGCCGGATCGCCGCCACCCGATAGGCCGGTTTTTATGGAGCAACAAAGACGCGCTGTCCAAAGGCTTAATCCGCGACACGCCCAAACCGCCTGAGAAAATCATGAATGCCGCCCAGCGCAAATGGGTGGTCGACCGGATGGGCGGGCTGGTCGACGAGTCGGGCGGCTTGCTGGATTTGGTCAAAAATATCGGCTGTGTTGCCACTTATTACCATCAAGGTCAGCTGGTGCGGGCGGGCATGTCGCCGCCGCCGCCGCCCGTGGCGGTTTCTGCGGCGGGTTCTGTGGCGGTTGCGCCTGCATCTCCGCCGCCGCCGCCTTCCAGCGGGGTGGGCATGAGTGCCATTTCCCGCCCGCCGCCGCCGCATCATGGCGATCCCGCGCCCGCCGCGCGGGGCGATGATGACATCATCACCCTGACCCCGCCCAGGGCCGAGCGTCCGATGGAAATTCCCATTTTAACCAACCCGCCGCAACTGCCGCCTGATTTTAATCCGGGTTTTATTGAAATTCCCCTTCACGCCCCCAGCCCGCCGGACGAGGCGGCGGATCACAACCCCTCTGGCGCCCGGCCTGGGCCAGGGAATAGACCTGGGAATAGGCCTGGCAATAGACCAGGTGCGGCGGCGGCGGCCAGTTCCCCAGCCGACGAGTCCGCGCCGCGCCCGCAACGCAAGCCCAAGCATCCGCGCCCCCCCAGCATTAACGAAACCATTTAAGCCAGGGCCGATTGGTTACGCCAGGGCTGATTGGTTACGCCAGGGCTGATTGGTTACGCCAGGCCTAAACAGCGCGGGCGAAAAATGATTCCGGCATAGTTTTTGCCCGCATCGCGCGTAATTATGCTTGCCAAGTCGGTTTGGTTGTGTTAGATCATGCGCACTTTATGCGACCCCATCGTCTAGAGGCCTAGGACACCCGCCTTTCACGCAGGTAACACGGGTTCGACTCCCGTTGGGGTCGCCATAAGTTTTAAAAATAGTACGTTCTCGTGCAAAGTCCCATCTAAATTAGACGAAAATTCTCTGACCTCCTCTCAATATCTAAAAGGAAGAGCGTCATTACCCGCCGCGCAGCCAAAGAGCGGCAAAAAGAAGAGCGTCATTACCCGCCGGACTGCAAGCGGATTTCCGCTTGCAGTCC
>JASGCR010000101.1 GCA_030054015.1 Candidatus Symbiobacter sp.
CCCCCCCTTCCTAAGCAGGAAGGGGGGGTCAGAGATTTTTTCGCCTTATTCAGACATTCCTATAGGAAAGCCTGATTAAGTCCCAAAAACAAAAGAAATGGCATTTGCGAGCGGTTGCATCGCAACCGCGAAGCAATCCAGAAGCATCCTGAAAATGCTAGATTTTTCTGGATTGCTTCGCGGCTACGCCGCTCGCAAATGCGTGTCTCTTTTGGCAAAAAAGTGACTTATTAAGACCTTCCTTTAGAAGGGGAGGTCAGAGTTTTTTCGTCTCACCCACACCTACCTTAACATTTATATCCGCTTGCTTTATAGTCTATGTAGTTTTATATCCTAACCCATTTGCCGCGCGGGGGGCAAGACGGTCACGAAATTCTTGGTCACATTAGTTTACCCCGCTTTCTCAACCCCCGAAATGACCCCAGCATGATGTTGTATTTTCGCCGCGTGCCGCCGATGATGGTGGCGATGGGTTTATTGATATTAACGCTGCTGCCGGTGATGCTGGTCGAGAATCCGCCGGTGGTGGATTATCCCAACCATTTGGCGCGGATGGCGATTATTGCGGCCCAGGGGGCGGCCCAGGGGGCGGCCCAGGGGGCAGCCCAGGGGGCAGCCCAGGGGCAAGCAACCGCTTTAGACCAATATTATCAAATTAACTGGCAGGCTTTGCCGAATTTGGCCTTGGATGTCCTGGTGCCAGTTTTGGCCAAAATCATCCCGCTCGAAGCCGCCATGCGGGGGTTTCTGGCCGTCTCCTTACTCCTTATCACGAGTGGCGGGCTGGCCTTGTCCTATGCGGTGTGGCGGCGATGGTCTTATTGGTTTTGCGCCCTATTTGTCTTGATCGAAGGCCGCGTCTTGTTGTGGGGCTTGCTCAATTACTTGATGGCGATGGGGTTGCTGTTATGGGCAATGGCGGCCTGGGTGCATTGGCGCGAGCGCAAACCAGGTGTCGCAATAGCTGTGACCAGTCTGCTCGCGGTTTTGGTGTATTTTTCCCATATTGCCGGATTGGTCGCTTTGGCGGCGATGATCGCGGGCTGGGAATTTCATGCGCTGCTACATCGCCCGGAATCGGGGGTGCAACCAAAGCAAGTGGTTATGCGGGCGGGCTTGGCAGCTCTGCCGTTTATCCTGCCCGCGATATTGTGGCTGAGCCGGTTTTGGCTTGCGCCACAGGCGGGGATCGGCACCATCCATTACGCCCCGATCTGGCGCAAAATCGATATGCTTTTTTTCGCCTTTAAGGGCTATGACAGCCGCATTGATACTCTGACGGCGGTGCTGTTTGGCGTGTGCGTGGTTTGGGGGCTGTGCTGCGGCGGGTGGCGGTTTGATCGCCGGATGAAATATGCTTGGCTGGGTCTGGTGGCGGTCTATCTGGCGATGCCGTCTTATATCTTGACCGGTTCCATGGCGGATAAACGGCTGGTGCCGTTATTGCTCATGGTTTTGGTGAGCGCGGTTGCGCCCGCGCCCGCTTGGCCTGATTCCGATTCTGTTTCCGATTCCGATTCCGCGCGCGGGCGACGCGGGCGGCGTTGGTTAAATTGGGGGGTTGCCGCCTTGATCGTGCTGGCGGGGTTTCGGTTGGCGGAGCTGAGCGTGATTTGGCATCGCCAAGATGCGATTTTGACCGCCTCGCGCCAAGTTTTGCGGCAATTGCCGGTCGGCGCGACATTGGCGGTCGCCCGTGCCGAATCCGCAACCGGTTATACGATGGATTTACCGCCATTTGACCATTTTCCGGCCCTGGCGGTGTTGGAGCGGCAGGCTTTGGTACCCGGCCTGTTTGCCTATGACACTCAGCAAATACTTCGTTACCAACCGGCTTATCAGATTCAGCCCAATCCCGCGCATTTATGGCAGAAATTGCACGCGCCGACCGGATTTAATCCGGACGAATTTGCCGCCGGTTTTGCCTTTCTGTTGGTGATGAGCCAGCATCCCGACCGCGATTTCGCCGCCCTGCCGGGTTTGCGTGACGCGCGTCTGCGGCTTATGCCGGTCACCTCGCCGCTCATGCAGCTTTATGAGATCGCGCGGTAAGGGGGGAAAAAATTCCTGCTTTCCCTGAGGAAACTCTGAATAAGTAGCAAAAGTCACTGACCTCCCCTTCCCGCAGGGAGGGGAGGATAGAAAACCTTAGCGACTGCGACTGCGAGCCGGAGGCGAAGCAGGAAGCAGGCGCGTTAGGTTTTCTTGGTGGGGTTGGTACTTTTAAATTGTTAAAAAGCCCAACCCCACCAAGTCTCGCTAGCCAGCAAGCTGGCAAGCTCGACTATCCTCCCCTCCCTACGGGAAGGGGAGGTCATAATTATTTGTCCCATAACCCTATTTCTTGAGCAGGGCATCCAGGGGAATGGGCTTAGAAATCTGCCACCGATCCACGATTTTGCCTTTGCCACCGGTGATCTCGGCAATCAGATAAAGGCCTTGATTTTGGTGGTGCAATTGCGCCGAAAAACTGCGCGGCCCAAACAAGGTCGGCTCGTTCTTCATTTTTTCAAGTTCGGCGACCACGGGCTTGCTGTCGACGCTCTTGGCGCGGGTCACGGCTTTCGCCCAGAGTTCGATCAGCACATAACCGGGATAGGTATATTGGGTGACCGGACGAGCGCCGTATTTTTTGGCGAAATTTTGGTTAAATTGCTCAATCGCCTTGTTGGGATCATCGCCATAGACCGACCCTTGCACTGGCACAAAGAAATTGGTCAGATTGGGAACCGCGTTGATCCAATAATTGCCATCGACCCCCGAACCATTGAGGATCATTGAATTAATGCCGGCGGCGCGGATTTGCTTGATGGCCGAGGGTGCGCCCGGCATCATGGTGCAAAGTTGAATGGCATCGGGTTCTTTGGCCAGGGCTTTGATGCGACTAATTTGCGCCGAAATGGACGGATCGTCATTCTTGAAGGTGTCCTTGCCGACGATTTTGGCATCTTTGAGGCTGCCGGTGGATTCCATCCAATCAAACCCATCGCAAATGCCTTTGTTATATTCGGTCCAAGTGTCTTTTAACTGATAGAAGGTACGCGCCTTTTTCTTGTGATAGGCCCATTCCATCATGGTCGCGCCCTGCACCGCCGCTAAGATCGAGGCGGAAAAGGAATAAGGCCCGACCCCCTGGATGCCGGCTTTGATCGATTCGGCGCATAAAAAGAACGAGATTTTGCCGCGTTGTTGGGCCGCCAAGGCGGCGGGCGAGCCAAAATCATAATCGCACGAAACGATCACAAGATCGGCTCCTTTATCCAACACGGCCAGGCCGGCTTTGGCACCCTCGGCTTGGTCGGATTTGGTGTCGGCTTCGACCACCTCGATCTGGCGACCCATCAAGCCACCGGCGGCATTGATTTCGTCGATTTTGATTTTGGCGGCTTGGGCGGCCGGTTGGTCATAGGCGGTCATAAATCCCGATGACGCAATCGCCATGCCGACGACGATTTTATCGGCGGCCTGGGACGGGCTGGCGGTCAGGCCCAAGCCCACCAGTCCCAAGGACAGGCTGGCGCACAGGCTCAGGCCGTGCCAGGTCTGTTTTATCTTCATAACTTTACGCATGTTTCTCTCCTTTAACAAAGACTCCGTGATTCAAACGATGACAGCGGCGTTAAGTCATCCCCGCCGCCTGGGGGTTATGCCGAGCCTTACCTACCATGCTTGGCTTTGGGCGGCAGTTTTTTCTGCCCCCAAACTGGGTCATGGGCGATTAATCCTTGGGGACGAAAGATTAAACTCAACACCATGATGATTCCGATGACAATTTCCTGCACCCCATTGGGCAGATGCAGCGTGGTTTGGCCCCAACTGACCCCTTGCTCTCCCCAGCGCAGAATTTGGATAAAACCCGACAAAGCGATCACCCCCACCACGCCGCCACACAGCGAGCTTCGGCCGCCAATCACCAACATCGACAAGGCAATAAAGGTCAGGTCAAGATAAAATGCTCCCGGATTTAACACGCCGAGGAAATGCGCATAGGACACGCCCGCAATGCCGCAAATGAAACTGCTCAGGATAAAAGCCAACACACGTTGCCAATACAGGCTGATGCCAGAGGCCGCCGCCGCATGGGGTTCATCGCGGGTGGCACGCAGGGCCAAACCAAAACGCGACCGCCCGTAAAAATAAGCCACCAATATCGCCAATCCGGCCAAAAGACTGCTGTTCCACACCGTGCTATAGGTCGGAATGCCGACAATGGAACTGGTCGCGCCGGTCACCCGATCCCAATTGGCATAAATCGCATACATCATCGCCAAAAAGGCAAAACTGGCAATCGAGGCGGCAATGCCCGACAGGCGCATCAAAATCAACCCCACCACCAAACCAACGACACCAGCCAACAGACTTGAGGCCACCAAGCTGGTTAAAAAACCATATTCGGCCTCGGCCAGAAAGGGCGGCAAACCCGGCAAAGCCAAAGATTTCATCATAGGCGGCATGGTAAGCCAAGCCGCGGCATAGGCCGCCACCAGCATAAATCCGGTATGACCAAAGGACACAATGCCGGAATTGCCGATAAAAATCGCCAAACCCATCACCAAAATGACGCGGATCATGGCCTCGATCACGGTGCGCTCAAACGGCCCGCCCAAAATTTGCCCAAATGCCGCCAAAACCAACAATGCCACGATTAACAGCAACGGCACCGCCAAATTCATCCATTCGGCGCGGCGACGCGGCAGGCGAGGTAAAGGCGGCAAGGGAGGCAAAGGCGGCATTGGGGACAAAGGCGGTAAAGGCGGCAAAGGCGGGGAAAAAATTCTTCTGAGCATTAGACGCGCTCCTTGGCGGTGGCACTGGCAAACAAGCCCTGCGGTCGCCACAACAACATCAAAATGACCGCCGCATAAACCAGCGCGTCGCGGAATCCGCGCAGTTCTAAGGGCAAGGTGACTTGCAGCAAAGTGGTGACCAACCCGACCAAAAACCCGGCCATCACCGCCCCAAATAAATTGCCCATGCCGCCAATCACGGTCGAGACAAAGGCCACCAACATAATCGGCAAGCCCATTTTAATATCGGCGGTACCCGATTGCGCCACCAAGATCAAACCGATGCTGGCGGCCAAAAAGCCACTGACCGCAAACGCCGCCAAGATTATCCGATTGGCGCGTACCCCCAACAGCCGCGCCATCATGAAATCTTCGGCGGCCCCGCGCATTTCAATGCCAAATTGGGTGCGTCGCAACAGCCAGGTCAGGGACAGCAACAAAACCAACGTCACGCCAATGGTAATAAGTTGCAACAAGGGAATATGCGCTCCGGCAATCGTCACCGGCGTGGAAATGCCCGCCCATAAATCAACCGTTTTGGGACGCGAGGAAAATAAAAACAGCAAAATATATTGCAGGGTAAAACCGGTCGCAAAGGAGGCAATCATCATCGTGACCGGATTGGCCTGGCGAATGTGACGAAACACGATGATTTCCGAGGCCATGCTAAGACCAGCCCCAATTGCCAAGATCACCAGAATCAGCAAAGGCGTGGGCAAGGCTCCCAAAAACACCCGCGCCGTGACCTCGGTTGAGGGTACCAAGAGGGCAAACACACAAAACGCGACAAAATTGCCGTGGGCAAAATTGACCAAGCGCATCACGCCAAAAATCAAGGCTATGCCCAGGGCGCCCATGGCATAGAGGCTGCCCAGGGTTAAACTGTCAAACAGGATTTGTAAAATATATGGCCCGATTGGTGTCATTTCTTCCCACTTTCATTGGTTTTTGGGGTGTCTTGGGTACCAAAATAGGCCTGTTCAATCACCGTTTCGGTCAAAGCGCGGGCGGCCCCGCTGAGAACCACTTCGCCCGAACGCAATAAAATCATGCGTCCCCCCTCCATCACGGCGCGGGTTGTGCTTTGCTCGACAATGACCAAAGACAAACCGGCCTGGTCGCGCAGGGTAAATAAGGCCTGATACACCTCGTCGGTGATTTTGGGGGCGAGGCCAAGCGAGGGTTCGTCAATCGCAATCAAACGCGCATCCGTCATCAAAGCCCGCCCGATCACCAGCATTTGCTGCTGCCCCCCCGATAGGCTGGCGGCCAGGGTGTGCGCCCGTTGTTTTAAGGGGGGGAAAAGTTGATAGACCTGGTCGAGCGTGGCGGCAATCGCCGCCGCCCGCGCCGATTCACCGCGCCGTGCCGCCGTCGCCATCAGCAGATTCTCGCGCACGGTCAAGCCGCCAAACACGTGACGACCTTCGGGTACCATCGAAAATTGCAGGCGGGCAATGGCTTCCGGCATGGCCTGGGTGATGTTTTCGCCAAATAAATGGATGCTGCCACTTGCGGGGCGCACCGCTCCGGCCAAAGCTTTCAGCAAAGTGGATTTTCCCGCCCCGTTGGGGCCGGTAATAAACACAGTCTCGCCGCGCCAAACCTCGAACGAGACCTGCCGCAAAGCAGTTAATTGACCATATCGCACCACCAGGTTTTTGATCGCCAAAATCGGTGGGTTTTTGCCCGATGGGTTCATGATGCGGCACCTGCCAGGCCAGAGAGATCGCGCAAATTTTGGGCGGTTCCGAGATAGGCTTGGGTCACGCGCGGACTGGCTTTGATGGCGGCGGGGGTGCCGGCGGCAATTAACTCCCCCGAATCGAGAACGTAAATCTGTTCGGACAATTCCAACACCAGACCGATATTATGCTCAATCAAGAGAATGCCACAGTTTTTTTCCTGCTGAATGGCGCGGATGAGCGTCGCCAATTCCGCCACCTCGGTTGCCGACATGCCCGCCGCCGGTTCATCCAGCAGCAAAAATCGCGGCGACATCATCAAGGCGCGACCAATTCCCACCCGTCTTTCATCGGTATAAGGCAGGATTCCCGCCAGCCGGTGTTTTAAATGGGCAATCCCCATCCAGGCCAACATTTCATCCGCCAGATACTGGGCTAAGCGACGCGAAGCCCCCAGGCCGATGGCGGTGACTTCCAAATTTTCCCGCACCGTCAAATCTTTGAATAATCGCCCCGATTGGAAAGAGCGCGCAATGCCTCGATGCCGGATGTGATGGGCGGGCCGGCCGGAGATTTTTTGCCCGCCCAACCATATTTGCCCCGATGTTGGCTGTTGAAAGCCGGTGAAAATATTGACCAAACTGGTTTTGCCCGCTCCGTTGGGGCCGATCAGACCGGTCAAACCTCCCGCCGCGATGACGAGATTCAGATTTTTAAGCGCGTGCAAACCGGCAAAAGACAGCGTGATGTTGTCGGCACGCAAATCTTGCCCCTCATTTGATGCGATGGGTGCCAAATTGGGCCTTGGCACCTGGTTTAGGTTTGGCATCGGCTTTGCTCCGGTCAAATGGGTGTCCTCCCCTTCCTCTGGAAGGTCTGAACAAGTCGTACTGCCCCCCCCTTCCTGCTTAGGAAGGGGGGGAAACCTATCCTTGGCGGCTTGCCGCCT
>JASGCR010000102.1:0-87 GCA_030054015.1 Candidatus Symbiobacter sp.
TCCCCCAGGAGTATTATTCCTCAAAACTCCTGGGGGATTACCCGACTCGAAATATATCCGTTACACGGATATATTTCGGCGGGTAAT
>JASGCR010000102.1:187-7335 GCA_030054015.1 Candidatus Symbiobacter sp.
GACGCTCCTTCTTTTTGACGCTCCTTCTTTTTGACGCTCCTTCTTTTTGACGCTCCTTCTTTTTGACGCTCTTGCTTTTGAAAATTGAAGGGGCGGTAAGTTAAAACCAAAAAAAGGCTTGTCTTACCCCCCCGTTTGATAATAAAATCAAAATTTAATCGCAAGAAGTTAATCTTGTTGCCTCTGTTGAGAATGAGTGGAAAATCATGTTCCTCCGCGAGTTGGAGATTAAAAATCTCGGGCCGATTGAACATGCCAAAATCAGCCCAGGCAAACTCACCGTCCTGACCGGTCACAATAATACCGGCAAAACCTGGGCGATGAATGCGCTTTATGCGGTTTTTGACGCGTTTGATGGGTTGGAATTTCCTTTTTTGCAGCAATATGTCAATAGGCTTAAACATTATGCTGAGGCTGGCGAAATGGTCAATGATTTGTATTTTTTTATTTATCAAATCATCAAGGATAATCACGAGGAAATTGAAGAAATTATTAGCGCAAACCAAAAATCAAAATTAAGCGACTTATTTAGGTCAAATATAAAAATACTCACGGAATCAAGTTTTATTAAATCAACCCTTAATTTTGATGAAATGCATTCATATAACTCCAGAGACGAATCAGTGGTTAATTCAGTCAAATTAAATTCATTGGGGTGCATCTCAATTATTGACGCCTACCCTTCAATCGAACTGCCAAGGCATGTATTTCGTGATAAAATCCCCCTTACTCAGAACTCTAAACATGAATTGGCTCGAAAACTCGGTTTATCAATTGCAGAATTTGTGGATCGTTGTTTGATTGAATTTCCGTCAAATTCGGGTAAAACAATACGAATCAGATCAAAGCCAATGGGTGTTTATAATGATTTTTCTGATAAAGCAACTGCTTTTGACAGGATAAATAGTAAATTCTTATTTCATCTTAGAAACTGTTTGATTGGAGGTGTAAAACGTTTTTTTGTCCCTGCAGAAAGAGGTGGTTTGACTTTGACCTATCCCGATTTAGGCCGCGAAGCCTTAAACACGATAAGACGGCGTCGGGCGGGAGTGTTTCTTCCTGGCGAAGATAAAGACATTCCGGTCGAACTGGCGCAATATATTGCGACAACGCAAAATTATCTTACGATTTTGGAGAGCTCACGTCATTTGGTCAACGAAGAGACAGAATTTTCCAATTACTTACTTGATAAAGTGGTTTGCTCCGATTTCGACATCCAGGAAAATGGCGAGGTATTATTTTCTCCACGCGGAACCGATAAAACACTGCCTTTGCACGTTGCCTCCTCCACCCTTAAAAATATGTATGGAATTTGGTTATCTTTGGTCCAACGTGGCGGAAGAGCAAATGCCCACCCAGGCGGCTGGCTGTTTATTGACGAACCGGAACTCAACCTTCATCCTGAAAATCAACGCTATTTTGCGCGGTTGCTGGTACGGTTGGTTAATCACGGCGTAAATGTGGTGCTAAGCACTCATTCCGATTATATTGTGCGGGAAATCAATATTTGCCTGATGCTGGGCGATGAGTCGGACGCGGAGGAACGCGCCGCCCTCATGCAAGAACATGGCTATGAAGAGTCCGACCGCCTGCAACGCAGCGATGTCAAAAGCTATGATTTCTATCGCGGCAAAGACGGCAAAGTCTCGGTCAATGAAAACCAAATCATGGATTATGGCGGCATTAGCGTACCGAGCATGAACGAGGCGATTATCGACATGAATAATGCCTTTGATGATTTTCAATCGCTTGATCGCAAACCAACCAACCCAACCCCAACCAAACGCAACAAAAAACCCAAATAAACTGATTAACGGAAACGACCATGCCAGCGGACAATGACCAACCCCCAGAACCTTTCCAGGTTTTGAAAGTAATTCGTGACACATTATGGGATGAGTATTTTCCCATTAAATTCACGACTGAAAAGATCGATGATCACAAAGAATCAGATCAGGTCTATGAACACTATGAACCAAAAGGAAACTCCTTTTTTATAAAATTCCCCGCGAACAGTGTAGGGAAATATTTTTACTTATTTAAAATCCCTGATAAATTAGTGAGAAAGAAAACTCGCAACCCGCATTTACCCCTATTTAAGCGCAATAATGGGGAGGGTAATGCTTCGCATAGTATCTTAAAAATCTGTGATCTGTTCATTTATGGGACTGACGGGCAAAATTATTTTGGCCTAGCCATTGAATTTAAAAATACAACTAAAAGCAACAAAACCGGCAGACTTCAGGCTAAAAATGGTGCCGCATTTTTGGAATATCATAAAACATTACTGTTCAATGTTTATGGTCATGAAAGGGATAAACAACCCATCAAAGATTTAATCATTGTTCCGGTCTTGATCAATCGCCCCAAAGAACCAACCAACGATTGGTTAAAACCAACAACGGGTGACGGGAAAAATCAAATTCCGGATTGTATAATTTTCCCATGTCATGAAGAAGAACCAATCGATATAGAGAAATTGTTAAAAGAAATTAATGAACTTAGATCATTTTAACCTAAATGATCTTCGGGTGTTTATCCCAAACATCAATCCTGATGTTGACAAACCCGAAAAAAATCTATTCATATGGGGCGTGTGCCCAGGTGGCGAAATTGGTAGACGCACTAGCTTCAGGTGCTAGCGAGCCTAGCTCGTGGAAGTTCGAGTCTTCTCCTGGGCACCAACTAAATTAAGGGTTAAAAAATGGCGGGCAAACAATACAGCTATCTGCTTCATAAAAATGATTTGCCCGCAGATGTGGATTTGGGGCCAGTGGTGGCGATTGATTGCGAGACCATGGGGTTGTCGCATTATCGTGACCGCCTCTGTCTCGTGCAGTTAAGCGACGGCAATGGCGTGGCGCATTTGGTGCAATTGCCGCCTGTGGCGATGGGCGAGGGCAATGGCGCGCGTACGGCTCCCAATTTGGTCAAATTATTAGCCGATCCGACGAAATTAAAATTATTTCATTTTGCGCGGTTTGACATTGCCGCTTTGTATAAACATTTTGGCGTGGTGACCCGGCCGGTTTATTGCACCAAAATCGCCTCGCGCCTCGCCCGCAGTTTTACCGACAAACATGGGTTAAAAGACGTGTGCAAAGACGTGTTGGGCGTTGAAGTTTCCAAAATGCAGCAAAGTTCGGATTGGGGGGCGGTCAATTTAAACGATGAACAATTGCGCTATGCCGCCGCCGACGTATATTATTTGCACGATCTTAAGGATAAATTAGACGAAATTTTGGTGCGCGAGGCCCGCATGGCCTTGGTCCAAGCCTGTTGTCAATTTTTGCCGGAACGTGCTTTGCTTGATCTGGCGGGCTGGCAAGAGGATATTTTTTCCCATTAAGTCCATTAAACTCATTAAGCCCGTTAATTTGTGCAATTTGTGCCGCCCGATTTGGGTGTCACTCTGAAACGAATCCTCCCCGGCAATGGCCAAATCATCTCCTATTTTGACCGAGGCGGCCCAGGCAAATGATCTTGCCAACCGCCCCTTGCGCGAGTCCGACCAAAACGCGGCAACGCGGGTGTTGTCGCTGGTGGCGTTGGGCGCGGAACAAATGCGCCTGGGATTGGATGGAAATTTTAGCCGCGTGATTGATCGGTTAGAGCGCATCCCCGGCAAGGTGGTCGTCACTGGGATGGGAAAAAGCGGTCATGTGGCGCGGAAAATTGCCGCGACTTTGGCCTCGACCGGCAGCCCGTCTTTTTTTGTCCACCCCGCCGAGGCGAGCCATGGCGATATGGGCATGATCACCCAATCCGACGCGGTCCTGGCCCTGTCCAATTCGGGCGAAACCGCCGAGCTGGAAGATATTGTTATTTTCACCCGCCGCTATCAAATACCGCTAATCGCCATGACGCGCGGGGAAAATTCCTCGCTGGCGGCGGAGGCGGATGAGGTGCTGCTGCTGCCCCAGGTGCCGGAATCCTGTCCCAATGGCCTGGCCCCCACCACCTCGACCAGCCTGATGATGGCCCTGGGCGATGCGGTGGCAATGGCGTTATTGGAAAGACGAGGTTTTTCCGCCGAGGATTTTCGCGTTCTGCACCCAGGCGGGTCATTGGGGCGGCATTTACGCCGCGTCCAGGACATCATGCACCAGGGCGACGAGATTCCCCTATTGGCGGGCGATCCCTCGACCGGCGAAGCGATTTTGGCCATGACGCGCAAACATTTTGGCTGTGTGGGCTTGATCGATGACCAGGGAAAATTGTCCGGCATCGTCACGGATGGCGATTTGCGCCGCCACATGGCATCGGATTTGCTCAACCGCAAAGCCCGCGACATTATGACCACACAGCCCGTCACCATTCGCAAGACCAGCCTGATTGCCGAGGCTTTGGGGGTGATGAACAGCAAAAGCATTACCGCTTTGTTTGTGGTCGAACAAGGCCAGCCCATCGGCATTATTCACATTCACGATTGTCTGAAATTAGGAGCGGGTTAATCGCGGACATGACCGAACCGACCAACCACCCCCCGCCCGACCCCGCCAGGGCAAGCGACGCTCAACCGACCCCGCCCTCGGAAAGCGTGTCGCCTAAGCCTCAGGGCTTGGGTGAAAAACGTCGCCCCGATTCCCGCCAGACGCTGAAAACGATTGGCAGCGAAATTGGCGCCGAAATTGGCGCACGTTCGGTGCGGATCATTGAAACGACCCTGGTTGAAACCTTCATGATCAGCAAAATCTTGCGGCGCAGCGTTAAGATCATGGTGTTGAAACACAGCCTGCCCTTTCTCGCCTTGATGATCGCGGTGTTGGTGTTGGCGTGGCATTATATCTTGCCCAATCGGGTTAAATTTGCCTCGGAATCCGAACCGGCTGCCCCCCGTGATCTTGCGAATGCGCGCATGATCAAACCACGCTTTCTCAGCAATGATGGCAAGGGGCAAACCTATGTGATCACGGCCGACGAGGCCTCGGCCCTGGCGGATGAGAGCGATGCGTATGTCATGGTGAATCCCACCGCCGATTTTGCCGCCAAAGGCAATGCCTGGAACTATGTGCGGGCGCGAAGCGGTCTTTATAAGCCAAAAAACAAAACCTTATCTTTATCGGGCGATGTCGTGGTTTTGCGCGATGATGGGATGGCGTTTTCCACCGCTTCGTTACAGATTGACCTCAGCAATCGAGACATGACGGGCGATAACCCAGCCGAAGCGCATGGGCCCAATGGCGAGATTCTCGGCCAAGGGGTCAAATTGCGGGCGCAAGGGCGGCGGCTTATCTTCACCGGCGCGGCGCGGATGTTGGTACGCGGGGCGGGGGACGACCGCCCCAAAGACCAGGCCGCTTCGCTTGACCAAGGCCAGGCTGAACCTCTGCAAAGCGGGCAAACCCTGATCACCGCCAATAATGGCATTGAATGGCAACGCGATCAAAATCGCACGATTGCCCATGGTCACGCTTTGGTGATTCAGAATAATCACACGGTGCGTGCCGACACCGTGACCATTTGGTATAAAGATGTCCAAAACCAGGATGTCCCAGACCAGGATGTCCAAAGCCAGGCCGTGCAAAACCAGGCGGATAAAACACCGCGCAGCCATGATTTGTTGGGCCGTAAATTTAAACCCACCCATCTCGAAGCCCAAGGGAAGGCGGTGATTGTAAGCGGCCAAGATCACCTGGCGGGGGAACAAGCCAATTATGATTTTGGCAATGACATCGCCGTCATGCAAGGAGGCGGGCTGCGCCTGGATTTGGCCAGTGGCGACATCATTACCGCCGAACAAAGTTTGGATTATTTCCGCACCACCGGTTTGGCGGTTGCGCGCGGGAATGCGGCGGCCAGCAAAGGCGACCGCCGCGTCGATGCCGATATTTTAACCGTGAAAATGAACCCTGCCCCCAACGGGCAGAGCGCGAAAAAAATCACCCCAGGCGGGACGCGCCCCGAACAAATAGACGGGTTTGGTCAGGTCAGAATTGCCACTGCCGAGCAACGCGCGGTGGGTGATAAAGGACGGTACTATCCTGACCGTCGTTTTGCGCGTATGCTCGGCAATGTAAAGGTGAGCCAAGGCCAATCGGTTTTGGTCGGAGATTATGGCGAGGTGGATTTTGCCAATGGTACCAGCCGCGTCTTGAGCGGGCGCGATGCCGATCATGCCAGCGAACAAATTAAAGGCCTCATCAACCCAGACGATGCGAAATCTTCCAAGAAAGACAAGAATTAATGTCCGTGACCCATGATCCCAGAGCCAATGATTTAGAGCTGCGTCAGCAAGGTACCCTGGCGGCTCAGCTCATTGGCAAAAGCTATAAAGGCCGTCCGGTCGTGCGCAGTGTCTCGATCTATGTTGAACGCGGCGAAGTGGTGGCATTGCTCGGCCCCAACGGAGCGGGCAAAACCACCTGTTTTTATATGATTACCGGATTAATTAGCCCGGATAGCGGCAAAATTACCCTCGATGGCATGGATATTTCCCCTTTGCCCATGTATCGGCGGGCGCGGTTGGGGATTGGCTATCTGCCCCAGGAAATGTCGATCTTTCGGGGGCTGAGCGTGGAGCAAAATATCCGCGCTGTCTTGGAAGTGGTCGAACGCGACAGTGCCAAACGGTCGGTGCGCCTCGAAGAACTTTTGGCCGAATTCGGCATCGAGCATTTGCGCCGCTCCCCCGCCATTTCCTTGTCGGGGGGGGAGCGACGGCGGGTCGAAATTGCCCGCGCTTTGGCCTCGAAGCCCAAATTTATCTTGCTGGACGAGCCGCTGGCCGGCATTGACCCGATTGCGGTCGGGGAGATTCGCAGCCTGGTCACCCATCTTAAAGACCGCGGCATCGGCGTCCTCATCACCGATCACAATGTGCGGGAAACCCTTGAAATTGTCGATCGCGCCTATATTTTGCACGAGGGCAAAGTCTTGATGGAGGGTACCCCCAAAGCCATCGTGTCCAATCACGATGTCCGCCGCGTTTATTTGGGCGAGCGTTTTTCGCTTTAGGATGAGTCTGAATATGTGGCAAAAAAAGGAACGTCATTCCCGCCGCCGCAGCCATTGAGCGTCAAAAAAGAGCGTCACTCCCCGCCGCCGCAGCCATTGAGCGTCAAAAAAGAGCGTCACTCCCCGCCGCCGCTTAGCGGTCTAAACAAAGAGCGTCACTCCCCGCCGCCGCTTGGCGGTCTAAACAAAGA
>JASGCR010000103.1 GCA_030054015.1 Candidatus Symbiobacter sp.
CGAAATATCCGTGTTCCACGGATATTTCGGCGGGTAATGACGCTCTCTTTTTGACACTCTCTTTTTTTAATATTGAGGGGTGGTCAGCTTAGGCCATAAAATCTACCTTTTGAACGAAGATTCTGCTATGATTAAGACCCCGCTATCCTTGTCATAACATCGAGAAAATAATGACCCCGTCAGACCAAAATACCACCAATAATAACGCCAATAATAACGCCAATAACAACAGCTCTCAGGCCTCGGCAGATGGGGCATCCGCACCGCCCCCAATTTCTGAATATAACGCCGATTCCATCACCGTCTTGCGGGGATTGGATGGGGTGCGCAAAAACCCGGGCATGTATATTGGCGACACCGATGACGGGTCAGGCCTGCACCACATGGTCTATGAAGTCGTCGATAATGCGATTGACGAGGCTTTGGGCGGCCATTGCGACCTTATCGATGTGGTTCTCAACAAAGATGGCTCCGCCACCATCCGCGATAATGGCCGCGGCATCCCGGTCGATCTCCACGAAGAAGAAGGCGTGTCGGCTGCCGAAGTCATCATGACCCAACTTCACGCCGGCGGTAAATTCAACAAGAATTCATACAAAGTATCGGGCGGTTTGCACGGTTTGGGCGTGTCGGTGGTGAATGCCCTGTCGCGCCATTTGGAACTGCGCATTTGGCGCAACGACACCGAATATTTTTTGCGCTTCAAAGATGGCGTGGCTGAGGCTCCGTTACGACCCGTAGGCCCCGCCCCTGGCAAAAAAGGTACCGAGGTGACATTTTTGCCCTCGCCACAAACTTTTTCGATTGTCGAATTTGATGCCACCACCATCGAAAACAAACTACGCGAATTGGCTTATTTGAACAGTGGCATCCGCTTGGTTTTGACCGATGCCCGCCCGCCAGTCGCCAAAGTCACGGATCTCTGTTTCGAGGGCGGATTGAAACGTTATGTCCAGGATTTGGATGCGTCCAAAACCGTGCTGCATGACGGGCCAGTGTTTATTAATGGCGAACGCGAGGGCATTTCCCTGGAAATCGCCCTGGAATGGACGGATTCGTATCATGAAACCGTGCGGTGTTTCACCAACAACATCCCGCAAAAAGACGGCGGCACCCATTTGGCGGGATTCCGCGCCGCCCTCACCCGCACCATCAATAATTACGGCGATGAATCCGGCCTGGCGAAGAAAGAGAAAATCCAATTAACCGGCGATGATGCCCGCACCGGTTTGACCGCCATTCTCTCGGTCAAAGTGCCGCATCCCAAATTTTCGTCGCAAACCAAGGACAAATTAGTCTCGTCCGAAGTCCGCCCGATTGTCGAAAACATCGTCGCCGAAAAATTATATCAATGGTTGGAAGAACATCCCGCCGATGCCAAATCCGTCATGGCCAAAGTGTTCGAGACCGCCCGCGAACGCGAAGCCGTACGCAAACAACGCGAATTGATCCGCCGCAAGGGGGCGTTGGACATGGCCAGCCTGCCGGGCAAATTGGCGGATTGCCAAGAACGCGATCCCGCTTTGGCGGAATTATTCATCGTCGAGGGGGATTCGGCAGGTGGCTCAGCCAAACAGGGACGCAACCGCGCCTTCCAGGCGATTTTGCCCTTGCGCGGCAAAATTTTGAATGTCGAACGATCACGCATGGATAAAATGTTGGGTTCCGAGCAAATCGGCACCTTGATCAAAGCCCTCGGCACCGGCATTGGCGAGGGCGAGGGCGGCTTTGAAGTCAGCAAAACCCGTTACCACAAAATCATCATTATGACCGATGCCGATGTCGATGGCAGCCATATCCGCACCTTATTGCTGACGTTTTTTTATCGGCAAATGCCGCAATTGATCGAATCGGGATTTTTATATATTGCCCAGCCGCCGCTATTCCGCGTCGCGCGCGGGAAATCGTCGCGGTATTTGAAAGACGAACGGGCTTTGGATCGTTATCTGATCGATCATGGGGTCGAAGATGCCGCCTTTATCAGCGCGGCGGGGGAGCGGCGGGTTGGCCCCGACCTCGCTCAATTGATCGAGAAAATGCAGAAATTATCCACCAGCGTCGCCGCCATGCAAAGACGGGTCGGTTCGGTGATTGCGGCGGAACAAGCCGCCATTGGCGGGTTGTTGGGGTTGATTGCCTGGCCTGGGGCGGAAGCACGGGCGGATTTGGCGGCGACCTGGGCCGAACGCATGAATGTGATTTCCCGCCTCGACACGCTTAAATATGGTCTGCCAAGTTGGGCCGCGGCGGTCAAAACCCAGGGCCAAAATATTATGATCGAACGGCGCGGGCGCGGCGTGTTCGACCAGGCCGTGATCGAAGAATCGCTGCCTTCGGGCATCGAATCCCGCCAAGTGGTCGAATGGGGGGCCGAGATTTTCCCATTATTCACCGCCCCGGCGCGGTTGGTGGTCAAAGACAAATCTGAGCCTGTCGTCGGCCCCACCGATGTGGTGGAGTTGATCATGAATGTGGCCCGCAAGGGCTTGACCGTGCAACGCTATAAAGGGTTGGGGGAAATGAATGCCGACCAATTATGGGAGACGACTTTAGACCCCAATATGCGGTCATTGCTTCAGGTACGCGTCCACCATGCCGACGAAGCCGAGCGGCTGTTTTCTATGTTGATGGGCGAGCCGGTCGAACCCCGCCGCAATTTCATCCAAGAAAATGCGTTAAATGTGGCGAATTTGGATGTGTGAGGTTTTTTTAAGGTTCTAAGTCACCCGCCGCCACCGCCGCACGGACTAAAGAGCGTCAAAAAGATGGAACGTCATTACCCGCCGAACCGCTTGCCGTGCGGCGGGTAATGAGGGTCTTTTTGATTGTTACTTCGGACTAACGCCATCACCAAAAGTAAAATTTCGCCCTTCGTAATCGGCAATCTGATCGGCCAGGCTATTTAATTCCGCACCATTGCGGCTGTTCTTTTCCGCATCCATCAAAGCGAAAGCGCGATCCAGGGCCAACGCATAGTCTTCGGCGCTAGAAATTTGGGGGGTTAAAAGAACATTATCCATCATAGCGAACCTTTTCAGCGTCTATTTTATCATAATCGGCGTGGGTTCCGATCCAAATGATAAAAATAATTCCATAATCAAAATTGACCTTGACGATCAGGCGGTATTCATTGCCTTTGATGTTGAATACTATCCGGTTCCCACCAATAAAACTTGCGGCGCGAAAATCATTTTTCACATCGTTTGGGTTTTGCCAATTTTTGGTCAACACGGTTCGGTACCAAACAAGCAACGGTTCGCGCACACTCGGGTGCTTGAGCGAAAAATCTGTCAAGGTCCTTTTCGCTATGATTCTCATAACATAATTTGCCTTAAGTTTCAACCAAGGGCGATTTTAATAAACCCGACACATCCTAAACGACACGCAGCAACCACCGCCGCGAGGTCAGCGTTGTAATTCATGGGGGTGGCACGCATGACATGCAAACCCGGCTTCAGCCATGTCCACATGCCAATAAATCGACATCAATCAATCTTTATGGCGTTGTTTTTCTTGCCCGTGATTGATCTTCTCCATCCACGCCATCATCAGGGCGGAAAGCATAAAGATCATATGGATGCCGACCAGCCAGGCCAGTTTCTCGCTGCTCCAATGTTCTAAATCCATAAAGGCCTCAAGCACATGAATGGCAGAAATCGCCACAATCGATGCCATTAACTTCAGTTTTAAGTCGCTGAAGGTGATCGAGCCCATCCAGTCGGGACGCTCGGCTTGATCGGAAAGGTCGATCTTGGAGATAAAATTTTCATAGCCCGAAAAAATCACCATCACCACCAGATTGCCGGTCAAGGACATGTCAATCATGGCAATCGCAACCAGAATCGCCTCGGTCTGCGACATGGTCATTATATGGGGAAGATTGTGATAGAGCGTAATCGAAAACTGCACCATCAGGCCTATCAAGGCCAAGACCAGTCCCAAATAAAAAGGTACCAACAACCATCGGCTGGTGAAAATTATCTTTTCGATAGATTTCTCGACCGGTGCCATTTTTTTGCGTATCATTTTTTCGTCCTACAAAAGTGACAATGTACTCGTTCGTTCCCTCATGCGCGTCATTTACCCACCCTTTCGGGTGGGCAAATTCCTCGCAACCGCTCACATCACCCCCGCATTTTCTCGCCTTTGGGGTCATAAAGCGGCTCGGCGGTAATTTTGGCGGCGCATTTTTCGCCCAAAATTTCCACTTCATAGCGGGCATTCACATCCACCGCGCCATGTTTTAAGTACCCAAACGCCACCGATTTTTTAACCTGGTGGGCATAGCCGCCGGATGTTACCCATCCGACCACTTCGTTGCCCAGCCAAATCGGTTCATCGCCAATCACATCGGCATCTTTGGCTTCGACGGTAAAGACCTGCAGATATTGTTTGGCCCCGCCTGCTTTGCCGGCCCCGATTTCGCGGGCGCGGATCACCGCATCACGGCCAATAAATTCGGGTTTTTGCACGCTGACAAAGCGATCCAACGCGGCCTCGTCCGGGGTATAAATCGGGCGGTAATCGCGCGACCAAATTCCCCAAGATTTTTCAAGCCGCATCGAATTCAACGCGCGGCCCCCAAAATGCACCAAGCCCATATCGGCCCCGCATTTCCACACCAAATCATAAAGCGGTTTCATGTATTCGGGCTTGACCCACATTTCAAAACCCATTTCCCCGGTAAAGGTAACGCGCCCCACCAAAGCCGGGAAATGACCGATATTCATGAAACGGAAGGACATAAACGACAGGGCCGTATTGGACACATCGATTTCGTCCCCGACCAGGCGTTGCAACAAATCACGCGATTTGGGGCCGGCGATTTGCAAACCCTGCAGACCCAAATCCAATTGTTCGACCCTAACCCCCGGCACGGCGTGATGCTCGAACCACCGCATGTGATATTGTTGGGCAATGCCGGAACCGAAAATATAGAATTCGCGGCCATTCAAATTGGCGAGGGTGAAATCGCCAATAATGCGGCCAAATTCATTGAGCATCGGGGTCAAGATCATGCGTCCCGCCTTGGGTACCCGATTGGCGAGCATGTGGTTCAACCAGGCCTCAGCCGCGCCTGGATTTTTCTTATCCTCGGTCACCCGATATTTGGCAAAGTTAGAGATTTCCAACACCCCCACCCCGCTGCGCACCGCCGCGCATTCGGCTCCGACATGTTTGAAATCGTTGGAACGGCGGAAACTGAACACATCCTCGGCTTTCTCGCCCTTGGGGGCAAACCACAGTGAATGTTCCAAGCCATAGGCATCGCCCATCACCGCCCCCGCCGATTTTAATTGGTCATAAATCGGGGTGGTTTTGTGCGGCCGCCCGACCGGTAATTCCTCGTTGGGGAAGCGAATGCGGAAACGACGCGCGTAATTTTCGCGTACTTTGGCGTTGGTATAATTAAGTGTCGCCCAATCGCCATAACGCGCCACATCCATGCCCCAAATATCATAGCCCGGGTCGCCATCGACCAACCAATTGGAAATCGCCAAGCCAACCCCGCCGCCTTGGCAGAATCCGGCCATCACGCCGCACGCCACCCAATAATTTTGCAGGCCGCGCACCGGGCCTACCAACGGATTGCCATCGGGGGCAAAGGTAAAGGGGCCATTAACGATGGTACGGATACCCGCCCGTTGGAAGGCCGGGAAATGTTGGGTAAAGCCGACTTCGAGCATCGGCGCAATCCGATCCATGTCATGCGGCAATAATTCCCGATCAAAGGTCCAGGGCGCGGTTTTGGGCGACCAGGGGCGGCAATTCGGTTCATAGGTGCCGAGCAACATGCCCATGCGTTCCTGGCGCAGATACATCTCGCCTTCGCAATCGAGCGCGACCGGAATTTCCTTGCCCATTGATTTATTGGCGTCGATCACTTCGGGCATGTCTTCGGTGATGATGTAATGATGCTCCATCGCCAAGACGGGCAATTCCAAGCCCGCCATGCGACCGACTTCGCGCGCCCACAACCCGCCGCAATTAATCACGATCTCGGCCTGGACGGTGCCTTGTTCGGTCACCACATCCCAGGTGCCATCGCTGCGTTGGTTGGTTTCGATCACGCGGTTGCGCAAACTCAGTTCCGCGCCTTTGACCTTGGCGGCCTTGCCATAGGCCTGTACGACACCTTCGGGGGCGATATAGCCTTCAAACGGATCATACAACGCCCCGACAAAATATTTTTCGTCAATAAGCGGCATGACTTTTTTGGCTTCTGACGGGGAGATAATCTCAGTATCCATCCCCAAATAACGCCCGCGGCCATGGGCCAGGCGCAGCCAGTCCATCCGTTCCTTTGTCCCGGCCAAGACAATGCCGCCCGTCATGTGCAGCCCGACATCATGGCCGGATACTTCCTGGATTTCTTGGTAAAGATTCACCGTATATTTTTGCAATTGGGCAACATTGGGATCGCCATTCAACGTGTGAATCGCCCCCGCCGCGTGCCAGCTTGACCCCGCCGCCAATTCTTTGCGTTCAATGAGCAAGACATCTTTCCAGCCCCGTTTGGCTAAATGATACAACACCGATGTGCCGACCACACCGCCACCAATCACCACAACCCGCGCATGTTTTTGCATGTTTAATACACCTTGTCACGACGTTGAACGATTCAACGACCATAAAATGTCACCAAGGGCCGCATATTACAACAGGATGAATTTTTAGGGAAGATGCTCCGCTTAAAGCAAAATTAACTGTAAAAATAAGGACTTAGCTAAAATTCTGGGTCGTTTTTTGTTTGAATCATGATAAGATGATTGGGATGATGACGCGGCGATCTGAAAATTTTGCCACGCTGTCATCTTGGGTGTCATTTATTCTGAGAATGGAGGGTTATATGGTTCAAAGTTCGGGCATAAGTACCAGTGCGATTGCCGCAAATTTGCAGGGGTTAAAAGTTGTCAACCCGGTGCAACAGGCCAAGGATGAATTAAAATCCCTATTAATGAGCAAACAAAGCACATCAACCTTGCAACGGGCGCACTTGCATAAATCGTTGTTACAAGACAAAACGGTCTAGTTTTTTGACCCGATGTGTAAAATTAAAGAGCGTCAAAGGAAGGGCGTAAAAAAAAGAGCGTCAAATAAAGAGCTGCGAAAAAAAGGGGAGCGAAAAAAAGCGGCAAAAAAGGAGCGGAAAAAAAAGGGGGCGTCATTACCCGCCGAAATATCCGTGCAACGGATATTTCGAGTCGGGTAATCCCCCAGGCGTTTTGGGAACAATACGCCTGGGGGATTACCCGACTCGGACTGCAAGCGGATTCCCGCTTGCAGTC
>JASGCR010000104.1 GCA_030054015.1 Candidatus Symbiobacter sp.
AGCTTGAATTTTTTGCTAAAAAAATTCTTAGCTTTTCTTGGGGGGGTTGGTGTAACTTATTGATTCTGATTAGATTTTCACCATCACCAACCCCCCCGACCTATCCTAGGCGGCAAGCCGCCAAGGATAGGTTTCCCCCCCTTCCTAAGCAGGAAGGGGGGGTCTAAAAGACTTATTCTGACCTTCCCTAAGCAGGCAAGGGGGCGTAATCGGATTTATTTAGGATACAGAGATAAAAAAATTGTTCTTGAGGTGCCTATCTTACGCAGCAGTGCAATCTCGACCTGGAGGGATACAATGTCTACGATGGAGAAAACCCAAACCCCAAAACCCAAAGAATCCAACGATAAGCCTTGGTTGAATTCAACCGAGACGCCGCAAATCGTGATTTCGGCAGTGTCCAAGCAATTTGGCGAATTTACCGCCGTGGAATCGATTTCGCTTAAAATCTATAAGGGCGAGATGTTCGCCCTGGTCGGCGGATCGGGCTGTGGCAAGACCACATTGCTGCGCATGTTGGCGGGATTCCTCGACCCCACCGCCGGTAAAATCACGATTGACGGCCAGGACATGAACGGGGTTCCCCCCTATGCCCGTCCCGTCAATATGATGTTCCAATCTTACGCCTTGTTTCCGCATATGAGTGTGGCTAAAAACGTCGGTTATGGCATCAAACGCGCCAAAATTAGCAAAGAAGAATATGCCGACCGCGTCCACACCGCCCTGGAAATGGTGCAATTGGCCCATCTGGCCGGGCGCAAGCCGCACCAATTATCCGGCGGGCAGCGTCAGCGCGTGGCACTGGCCCGGGCGTTAATTCGCCGCCCCAAGGTTTTGTTGCTCGATGAACCTTTATCCGCTTTGGACAAAAAATTGCGCGAGCAAACCCAATTTGAATTGATGAATATCCAATATAAATTGGGGATTACTTTTATCTTTGTCACCCACGACCAAGAAGAGGCGATGGTGTTGTCATCGCGCATCGCCGTGCTGGATAAAGGCAATGTCATTCAGGTCGGCACCCCCAGCGAAATCTATGAATTCCCCAATTCGCGCTTTGTCGCCGAATTTGTCGGATCAACCAATATGTTCGAAGGGGTGGTGGCGGCCGATACGCCGCACCAGGTGCTGGTTAAAATCCCCGATTCCGATAACCCCGTCATCTCGGATGATGTGGGGCGGTACAATGTCGGGCAAACCGTGTGGGTGAATGTACGGCCTGAGAAAATCCGCCTGTCCAAATCGGCTCCCGCGCCCAAAGATGGCCTTAATGTGGTGCAAGGCGTGGTAACCGAATTGGGCTATCGCGGCAATCACGTGGTGTATCGGGTGAAAACCTCGGCGGGTCGAATCGTGATGGTCTATTCCCAAAGTGTCAACCGCACCGAAGAATTGGCGATTTCTTGGGATGACACAGTGTTCATGAGCTGGGATGCCAATGGCTGTATCGTGCTGAAGGAATAAGGAGGCGGGAATGAATCGCCCCTTGCCCGTTTCTTGCCCGTTTTACACCAATTTCTGCCGAATTTCACAGGTGCCGCATGAACCAACTTGACTCTGCCCCCAAGCTCAATGGGGTGAACGTCGCCCCAACTTCGCCGCCATTGGCTTCGCCGTCTTTGGTTGCCAAAACCTTAAAAACGCTTAGGAAATTCGCATCGAACCACGCGAAGTGGCTAATTATCGCGCCGCCTTTGCTGTATTTGATCGCGTTTTTCTTGATCCCGTTCTTTCTGGCCTTGAAAATAAGCCTGTCGCTTTCGATTTTGGCCGCGCCGCCTTTTACCGAAACGTTGGCGCGGGGTGAAAATGGCGAGTATATTTTCACCTTCCATATGGTTAATTACAATGAACTGATCCATGATTGGAATTTGTTCTGGCAAGATGTGAGCGATTTAGGCAGTACCGTCGTCAATTGGGTGACCGGTCTGTTCCGCGAGGTTGAAACCCCGGTCTCTGACCGCGAGGGCAGCCGCTATATCGACTCGTTTATTACCTCGCTGCGCTTTGCTGCGGTGGGAACGTTTTTCTGTCTTTTGATTGGTTACCCCTGTGCCTATGCGATTGCCCGCGCCCCAAAATCCCAGCAAAATCTGTTTTTGATGTTGATTATTTTGCCGTTTTGGACGTCGTTTTTGCTGCGCATTTACGCCCTCCAAGGGGTTTTGCGCCCCAGCGGGGTACTGAACAAGCTGTTATTATGGATAGGGGTGATTGACGAGCCGTTGCGGATTTTGCAAACCGCCGCCGCGGTGCAAATCGGCGTGGTTTATTCCTATGCGCCATTTATGATCTTGCCGTTATTTGCCACCTTGCAAAAACTTGATCCGGCCTTGCTTGAGGCGGCCTATGATTTGGGGGCAAAGCCGTTCCGGGCTTTTTGGAACATCACGGTTCCTTTGTCTTTGCCGGGGGTGATTGCCGGGGCGATGCTGACCTTTATCCCGATGATGGGCGAGTATATCATCCCCGACATGATGGGCGGGCCAGGGGTGGAAACCATTGGGCGGGTGTTGTGGAATATGTTTTTTGACGACCATAATTGGCCGATGGCGGCAGCTTTTTCGATTGCATTTTTGCTGTTTCTGGTCGTGCCAATCGCCATCTATCAATATTACTCAATCCGTGAACGGGAGGCTTAATCATGGCAAAAGGAAAAGCATCGCCCTTTTTAAGGGTCAATTACCTGATGATTTTTTTGTTCATCAGCCTGGCGTTGCTCTATATCCCGATCATTTTGATGGTGGTCAATTCGTTCAACCAATCCACCCTATCGACCAGTTTTACGGGCTTTACGCTGGGTTGGTACGGCAATTTGTTTGAAGACCGCACGGTGTTAGAGGCGGCGTTGTTATCACTCCAATTGGGGACAGTATCGACCACCCTGGCGATGCTGATGGGGGGGTTGGTTGCCATTGCCCTGGTGCGCATTCCGAAATTTCTGGGGCGGTTATTGCTGACCACCATGATCACCGCGCCCTTGGTCATGCCGGATGTGATAACCGGCCTGACGCAGACGCTTTTGTTTAATTCGACCAAAGTGCTGTTTGGTTGGCCGGATCATGGCGGTTTTGGCACGATCTTAATCGCCCATGTGACCTTTATCATGGCCTATTCCGCCGTCACCATCCAATCGCGTTTATTGACCGCCGATTCTTCGTTGGAAGAGGCCGCGATGGATTTGGGATCGGGGCCGGTGCGGGCCTTTGTCGAGATCACTTTGCCGATCATTTCGCCCGCTTTGTTATCGGCCTGGTTGCTGGGTTTGACTCTGTCCTTGGATGATTTGGTGATTGCCTCCTTTGTGACCGGGCCGGGGGCGACGACCTTGCCCATGATCATTTATTCCAAAATTCGGGTCGGGATAAGCCCCGAAATGAACGCCCTGGCATCGATAATCCTGGGTGTGGTGGCGGCCGGTGTGGTGATTTCCTCACTCATCATGGCCCGCAGCGAAAAGACCCGCATCAGCGAAGAAGCCAAAGCCTTAAAGACGGGGTAGTTGACCTTTTTGTCAAATTTACTAAATGTTCATCTCGTTTTTTTAACATGAGGGAAGTTATGCGTACGGGAAATATGACCGTGGCGGAAAGAATGCCAAATCGGGTAGCAATCGATGCTGTTCAAAAACAGTTTCGACGGGT
The DNA here is from genome assembly GCA_030054015.1 of Candidatus Symbiobacter sp. GTDB lineage: Bacteria > Pseudomonadota > Alphaproteobacteria > Elsterales > Elsteraceae > JASGCR01. The sequence goes on from JASGCR010000104.1 coordinate 3,645, forward strand.
TACAGGTATGCAGGTGCGCGTTGTCAGTACCGATTCGGGTATAGAAATTCGCCCTGACTGGGGGATTTCAAATTTGGGTTCTCCAATTGAGATTAATCAGGCGATCCTCAGGGGAATATTGAGTATGCGGGTGCGCCGTGGTATTTCGCGCCAAGCTTCCGATTTATACGCGATGCGAGAGCATAATTTTTCGGTTGGCGCACCGCGCCGAGCCAGGCACCTTAAGACACGAGGAACATCTCGTTTCGTAAAGCAGGTTAAAGTAATGGAAAAGAGTTATGAGGAGAATTCTAGGACTGAATTAGCCAAACTGGTCATGCGGCCAGAGACCGTGGCGGCGATTGAACGCGAAATCAATCGTAAAGTGACAAAGCGCATCAGCCTGGAGGAGTTAGAAAGCAGGGTTCGCCATGACGCCGCCCGCTAGATATGTTTCTGAATATACAGAATATTTCAGAGACTGCCTCGAACAAGACAGCCTGCGGGGAAGAGATATTGAGTTGCTCATTGAAGTAATGAGAAAAATTGTTCTAAACCAAATCGATGGTTATTGCCTCCGCCGTGACGAGTTAAAGAAGGGAAGGGCGGTCGAAGTAACTTTTGAATGGCCCATCAGCCCAGGATGGTGGATAATTTGGCTAGAAGTTACAATGAAAAATGCCGCAAAGACATGGGAAACCGAAATCAGATTCGTAAAAACGGGTGACAGGAAAACGCTTTATAAATGAAGCGAATATGTTCGCGGTGTTCAAATATATAATGCCGTTTATCGCTTGGCTCACCCCACATGTTTCGTCCTACCATTAACGCTTAATTGCACACGATCAATGCCGTCATCGACAGCACGAGCGCGAGATTGATCGTATTCCCATTGTAAATTATTAAAAAGTTCTGCGCTGACACCAAAGGCACCCGACAATGCCAAAGCTGTATCGGTAGTAATCCCACGTTTTCCGTTCAAAATTTGGGTTACGTTCGATTCCTTGACGCCAAGAACAAAAGCCAGATCACGCTGTGTCCAATTGCTTGCGGCAAGCTCCTCGCGGATAAGTTCCCCTGGGTGGGGTATCTCAAAGTTAAATTGCAAATCACTCATGGGTCAATCCCGTCAATGAGGTTTACTTATTCCTAAGAGCCTGATTCAAAATAAGTAGAACATTATGAAATAAAGCCATTTGTCATCACCAGCTACCGCATTTATGCGGACAGTGCGGGCTATCCAGCTTGCTCGAAATGTCTATTTCGAGCAAAAAATTTTATTTTTGACGCGCAGATGCGCATCAAAGCTGAATTCCCTTCTCGCTTGCTAACGCAAGCGGCGGGTGAAGACGCACTTACTTAACTATTAATAATTATCGCACAGGCTCTGAGGAAACTCCGAACAAGTGGCAAAAACAAAAAAATGGCATTTGCGAGCCATCAGAATTGTCCAATTGCGAAGCAATTGGGTAACAATTCGATGCTGCGAGCGTCAAGCGAAGCAGGCCAGCAGTAAAGCCGCGAAGCAATCCAGTAACATCCTGAAATTATTCGATTTTTCTGGATAAGCGATGCGGCTTCCTGCTTCGCCGATCGCTCGCCGCTAAAGGCCTCGCGCGCAAATGCCATTTTTCTGTTTTTGGGACTTATTCAGACCATCCCTAAGCCGGAAGGGGAGGACAAGGGGAAGTTCGGTCTGATTGTCAAACCAAGCGATTCTTTGGTTCCGATTGAAATTAAGATGACATGTATTTCAATTTCACTTTGCGCATTAACAACTTGGATTGTATCAAAAAATAAAATAACCTCGTCGATTATATTGACTTTACAGGCAGAGAGCGGCTTGCCAGGCTGATAATGTATAAATTCAGCACGTCTTACCTTGTATTTGGAACCCTCAATCTTTCCTGACTCAAGCAATTGCAGAAATTCATTAAGCGAGGGCAGGAATCTTTTCTTGTGATTCTTAATAAGATCATTCACATTCTCAGTATATCGCTTATTTTCAATTGGTATGATACGGGGCATGACAACTTACTTTATGATAAAGCTGTCAACGACAACATTGCCAATGTTATTTTTGGCATTATTAAGGGCTTGATACGTTTCGGCATTAACCGAAATATGTTCAGGCTCTTGCTTTGAACTGGCGGCCATAAATGCCAGCAACAATTCTCCGGCATCCGCATTTTTGGCGGTGGATTTTGGCGGCATTTTTTGGGGCGGATTGTTCGTCACGGTAACATTGTCCCTGTAAAGTATTTGAACATTGTCCATGGTACCGATTTCTCCCTGCTAATTGGTTAAGATTGGGGTATTAACTTTAATTAACCTTACTTCCAACCCATTGTTAAGCAAGATTTTTAGAAATGTCAATATCTTCCTAAAACAAACATCCTTTCAACCACAAAAAAACATGCCGATTCGTCAAAATCCTTCTTTTCCATCACGCAATCTTATTCCCCCTTCCCAAACAAACCATGCCAATGGCGGGCAATATCGATGCGGCGGGGTACCCAGACCCGTTTTTTGGCTTGGATGTAATCGATGAAATTGACCAGGCTTTGTACCCGTCCAGGCCGTCCGATCAGGCGGCAATGGAGCCCAATTGTCATCATTTTGGGGCTGCCTTGGCGGCCTTCCTCGTACAAAGCGTCAAAGGAATCTTTCAGATAATTGAAAAATTGATCGCCGGCATTGAACCCTTGCGGGGTGGCAAAGCGCATGTCATTGGCGTCCAACGTATAGGGGATGATCAAATGTTGGCCGCCCTGGGGACGCGGCACCCAATAGGGCAGATCATCCGCATAATCATCGGAAGAATAAAGAAATCCGCCTTCTTCGATCACCAAGTTATTGGTGTTCATCGAGCATCGCCCAGTATACCAGCCCAAAGGACGCTCGCCCAATAATCCGGTATGGATGCGGATCGATTCGGCGATGGCGGCGCGTTCTTCCTCGATTGGCATGTCTTTATGTTCGACCCATTTCAGGCCGTGGCTGGCGATTTCCCATCCGGCTTCGACCATGGCGGCCAATTGCTCCGGCGCGCGTTGCAAGGCGGTGGTGACACCATAAACCGTGACAGGAATTTCTTTGCCGGTGAACAGCCGCCACAACCGCCAAAATCCAGCCCGCGCCCCATATTCATAGATCGATTCCATGTTCCAATGGCGCTGGCCGGGCCAGGCGGCGGCGCCTACGATTTCGGATAAAAACGCCTCGGATGCTTTGTCGCCATGCAGGATGTTATTCTCGCCGCCTTCTTCGTAATTCACGACGAATTGCACGGCGACATAGGCCTGGCCCGGCCATTGCGGATCGGGGGTGTGGCGACCATAGCCGCGCATATTGCGGAGATAATTTTTGTCGAAAAATTTTTCCGCCGCCGCTAAGTTAAATTTGTTTTTCCCAATATTATCCATGACGCTCCCCCACCAGCTGCATAGGTGTTCTCTAGCAAAATCGTGGCGTAATAACAAGCATGGAATACAGTACTTAAGGAAGGTCGGAATAAGTCCCAGAAACAAAAGCAATGGCATTTGCGAGCGGGCGTTTACGCCCGCGAAGCAATCCAGTAACATCCTGAAATTGCTAGATTTTTCTGGATTGCTTCG
>JASGCR010000105.1 GCA_030054015.1 Candidatus Symbiobacter sp.
CGTAAGCACTCGCCAAGCTTTTCTATCCCCCCCTTCTAAAGAAGGGGGGGGTAAACAAATTTTTGACTTAATCAGACCTTCCTAAAGAAGGGGGGCAGAATCGGAATTCTTTAGGAAATGGAGTATATAAGACTGCTTCCAGTCCGTTGCCACAACATGGCTTGCTTTTTGCGCCCATACTGGGTAAAGGAAAGCAATGGACAAACCACCCTCCCCTGCAAACGCCGCCACGGCCACCCTGCTGGTGACATCAGGCCGCAACCCGCATGACCACCAGGGCGTGGTCAATCCGCCCGTGTATCATGCCTCGACCATCATATTCCCAAATTTGGCGGAATTTGAGGCCGCCGAGCATGGCACTCATCCCGGACCGACCTATGGACGGCGCGGCACCGAAACTCAGCGCAGCCTAGAAGCCACCATTGCCGCCCTGAATGGCGGCGAGGAGACGTTGGCTTTGCCATCGGGTTTGGCCGCTATGGTGGTCACGCTGCTGGCCTTTTTGGAGCGCGGCGACCATGCCCTGGTCACGGATGCGGTTTATAAACCGGTGCGGCGGCTGTGCAACGGGATGTTGCAACGCATGGGGATCGAGGTCACTTATTTCGACCCCACCCTCGATGCGGCGGGGTTGGAGCAGTTATTCCGCCCCGAAACCAAATTAGTGTGGGCGGAATCGCCGGGTTCCCTGACCTTTGAAATGAGCGATATTCCGGCCTTTGCCCAAATCTGCCAAAAACATCGCGCCAAATTGGCGATTGATAACACCTGGGCCACCGGATTATATTTCAAAGCCTTTGACCACGGGGTTGATCTCGTGACCGAAGCCGCCACCAAATATTTGGTCGGCCATTCCGATGCCATGGTCGGGGCAGTGACGGCGCGCGGCGACGACATGCAGCGTGTGCGCAAAGTCGCCGATGAATTGGGTTATCACATCGCGCCCGATGATTGCTATTTGGCCCTGCGCGGAATGCGCAGCCTGGCGGCCCGGTTGCCGCATCATTACGCGACCGGTTTGAAACTTGCTGAATTTTTGGCGGCGCGCCCGGAAATCAAACGGGTGATCCACCCGGCCCGCCGCGACCATCCCGGCCATGCGCTTTGGCGGCGCGATTATCTGGGGGCCAGCGGCTTGTTCGCCGCGGTTTTGCATCCGGTGGCGCATGAGGCCCTGGCCGCCTTTACCGATGGTTTGGAATTATTTGGTATGGGCTATAGCTGGGGCGGCTATGAAAGCCTGGTCATCCCCTGTAGGCCCGCCGCCATCCGCACCGCCGTGCCGTGGCAGGATGAGGGGATGTTGCTGCGTTTCCATGCCGGGCTTGAAGATATTGGCGATTTAACCGCAGATTTAACCGCCGGTTTCGCGCGGATGAAGGCGGCGGGGTAAGACGCTTCACTGCGCTTCATAGCATTCCAGTTATTTTGAATCAGACTCTAAGTACTAACAGCGGTGAGGAAATTGTCGACTTCATTGTGCAAGTTATGCGCCCCATCGCTCAGTTCGTGCGAGGCGGTCAACATGACTTCGGCGGTATTGGCGGTGATGTCGGCATGGCTGCGTACTTGCTGTACCGTTGTGGTCACATCGCTCGCTAAGACTGAAATTGATTCGACATTGTGAGCGATGTGGTTGGTGGCTTCCCCCTGTTGCGTCACCGATGCCACCACGGTCGCGCTGATTTTATTGACTTCTTGGATCATTTCGCGCACCGCCTGCACCGCGGCAAAGGCATCCCTTGTCGCCTGTTCGACGCCGCCAATATGTTTGACGATGATTTCGGTGGCCTCGGTGGTTTGGGCCGAGAGTTGTTTCACCTCTCGCGCCACCACGGCGAAACCTAAGCCCGCCTGCCCGGCCCGCGCCGATTCTATCGTGGCGTTAAGGGCTAATAAATTGGTTTGTTCGGCAATATCGCGGATAAAACTGACCACATCGCCGATTTTATGTACGGCATCTTGCAGCAAACTCATGGTTTGATCGGCGCGATTGGTCGCCAAAGTCGCATTATCGCTTAAGATCGAGGCGCGATTCACCTGGGCAATAATATCGCGGATCGACGCATCCAACTCCACCGCCGAATTGGCGACATTGTTAATTTCCGCCAAAGTTTGGCTGGACGAGCTTGACGCGCTTAAGACCGAATCGCGGGTTTGATCGGCGGCATTTTGCAATATTTCCGCCGCTTGGCGTACATTCTCCGCTCGTTTTTCCAATAATTCCAAAAGCTTGCTCATGGATTGGCGAAAACTTGCAATCGCCGCCTCTAATTTTTGGTTGCGGCGTTGTTTTTGCGCCTCCTCGGCCCATTTTTGTTCAGACAATTCATTGGCCAGGCGGGTGGTGTCGATTAAGCCCTGCAACGCCCCACGCAGCAAATTCATTTCAAAAATGGGGGAGAGTTTTGATTCTTTCAGATTTAAGTCGCCCTTGGCAACGCGATCAATGTCATTGACGGCGGCAATAATCGGCAGAACAATCGCACGAATGAGCAAGGTTGCGGCAATTAAGGTAAAGACCAACAGGCCTAAATTAACCGCAACATTGGTGATTTGCGCCACTTTGGCACTGAGATCGGCCGAACGCAATTTATCGTTGAGATCAGCACCCGCATCGGTCAGGGCGGCTTTGGCCAATTCCGACAACGTAATCGCGGTGCCATTGACCAGGCTTGATAATGCCGCTCCGGCGGTCACATATTCGGGGTGCCTTATTTGATTATGGCTACGCACCGCCGCCCGTTCACGCCCCAAAGCCAAGGAATTGGCAAAAAATTCATTAAGCGATTGGTTCAATCCGCCGCGCAGCAATTCAATCCGTTGATTGCCCAGTATGTGCGATAATTTTTCAATCGGTTCAAGGTCTTGGTGGATAAAATCAATCTGGCTGTTAATGTCATTGGTCGGGTCCTCCCCCGAATCCGCAGCCGAATTGACCAATTTTTCAATTTCATTGATGCGGAGACGCAGGTCAAGAGTGGCCTGGTACATGGCAAAGGATTGGTTATAGCGCGTCGTCAAAATTTCACGGGTTTGATCCAGGGCGTCTTTTTGCCACCTCCCCATCTGGTAAATTATCGCGCTCGATAAAATTAAGGTTAATAACAACAACGCCACGCCGGTATAGATGGCACGGCCTAGTTTGATGCCTTTTAGGTTCGAATATTTCTTGCGCAATCTTACGGGTTGCAACGCGAAGCCCATTTTAGACAATAATAACCGCGCGATACCTAATTTAGGTAACGCCTTGTCACTATAGGCTTGAAAATCTGGTTCATTCGTTATTTGGTCCCCAATATGATCCAATTTCACCCCCCGCCTTATGAGAGGTTCAGTCTACCACAAAATAAGAAGAGATTCTATTAAATTTTGGTTAAAAACTGATTAACCGCATTATGAGGGATAGCCCTGCGGTTAAGCGTTGTCATTCTCGACTGATTCGGACGCGCCTTAGGGAAAGTCTGAATAAGTCTAGTTTTACCCCCCCTTCTTTAGGAAGGTCTGAATAAGTAGTAGGAGTGTCATTCTGAGCGTCGCCGCGCTTGGCTTTTGCGATAGCAAAAGCCTTAGCAAGGCAAGCGAAGAATCCAGAAAAAGTCAGAAAATTCAACGGTTTCTGGCTTTTCTGGATTCTTCGGTAAGAATGCTTAACCGCGCTAAAGCGCGGAGCATTCTAACCTCAGAATGACACTTTTGGGACTGGTTCAGACCTTCCTTAGGCAGGGGGGATCACAAACTACGACCCGAAGCAAATTATCACTTCAGTTGGTTTACCCATGAATGGAGGGCAGCCAAACTGGCGGCGGTTTGCGCGGCGGCGGCGGCCAAGGGGTCGGGCCGGGGCAAGTCCAATACAGAACCGGAAATATCGGAAAAAACCAATGGCGGCGGATGGTGCGGATGGCTCAAAGCCCAATTTGCCGCCAGGGTCTGTAACTTCGCCAGAACCCCCGCATCGCCGCGGTAAATCAGGCCGTCAAAGCCATAATCCAGGGCATGCATCACCCAGCCGGCCGCATCCGAGCAATCAACGATCGTGGCCACCGCCCCCTCCGGCACCGCCAGCCTGGCCTGGTCGCGCAAGGCGGCAACATAGCCCACCCCGCCCAGGCGCAACAAAAACTCCGGCGCCAGCCAGGCGACATCACACCAGGCCATATCACGATCACACCCACGCGCCGCCGCAAATTGGCGGAGGGCGATAATTTGCGGCAAATTATGGGCGATAACCAGCAAAGACGGCGGATGCGGCGGATTATCCATGAAAAAAACTATAACAATTTGCCCATCGCGGCGGCGGTGTCCAACATGCGGTTGGAAAATCCCCATTCATTGTCATACCATGACAAAATACGGCCAAAGCGTTTATCCATCACCACGGTTTGGGTGGCATCAAAGCTTGAACTGGCAGCAACATGGTTGAAATCGGACGAGACCAGCGGGGCTTCGTTATAAGCCAACACGCCTTTTAACGCGCCGTTCGCCGCGTCCTGCATCGCCTGGTTGATTTCGGCGACGGTGCAATCGCGTTTAGCATCAAAAGTCAAATCAATCAAGGAAACATTGGGCGTCGGCACGCGGATCGAGGTACCGTCCAATTTCCCCTTTAATTCCGGCAAGACCAACCCGACCGCTTTGGCCGCGCCGGTCGTGGTCGGGATCATCGATAAAGCCGCCGCCCGCGCCCGCCGCAAATCTTTGTGCAAACTATCAACCGTGGGTTGGTCGCCGGTATAGGCATGGATGGTGGTCATATAGCCGCGTTCAATCCCCACGGTTTGGTTCAAGACCATTGCCACCGGGGCCAGGCAATTGGTGGTGCAGGATGCGTTGGAGACCACGACATGATCTTGGCTGAGACCCTTGGTATTCACGCCAAAAACCGTGGTGTAATCAACCTCTTCGCCCGGAGCCGAGATCAAAACCCGCCTCGCGCCGGCGGTTAAATGCTTGGCGGCGGCCTCGCGCTTGGTAAACAGGCCGGTGCATTCGAGGGCAATATCGATGCCGAGTTGTTGCCAGGGCAAATTGGCGGGATCGCGCTCGGCGGTGACATGGATGCGGCGGCCATCAATATCGATATAATCCGCGCCGGTGGTGATATTGGCATGTACCCGCCCATGCACCGAATCATATTGCAATAAATGGGCATTGGTGGCCACCGATCCCAGATCGTTAATCGCCACAATCTCAACATCCGTGCGTTTCGATTCCAGCATCGCGCGTAAAACCAAACGGCCAATGCGGCCAAAACCGTTAATCGCTAATTTAATCGCCATTTTTTTCTCTCCTGGTTGGGCGGTCAGATGCTTTTTCACAGCCGCCAGTCTGTTCGTCCCATAACATTTCTGTCTTTTAACGTATTTTTGGCGATTTCTCAAGTGCGTCATTCCCCACCCCGCCCAACCAAAAGCGGCAAAAGAAGAGCGTCAGAAAAAAAGAGCGTCAGAAAAAAAGAGCGTCAGAAAAAAAGAGCGTCAGAAAAAAAGAGCGTCATTACCGACCGCAATATCCGTGCCACGGATATTGCGAGTTGGGGCCTGTCCCCCGCCAATGTCGTAAGACATTGGTCGGGGGAAAGCCCCCAGGAGTTTTAAGGAACAATACGCCTGGGGGATATTCCTTCTCGGACTGCAAGCCAATCGAGAGATACATCAAAGGCAAATGGATTAAATGCAATTCTGAATTTAAGCTTATCAAAAAAATTCTCTACTGGATTAAAAATCCCTTGCTTTTAAATATTAAGCGTTCTAATGTGCATAAATTCATTGATGAGGGCTGTGATGACCAGGACAAAAAACCGCATTTTATCGTTGATTTTTATGGCTTTATCGGTTTCAGCCATTGCGCCATCCGCCTTTGCCGAATCGTTGGAGCAACCTGCATATGGTACGGAAACATCTGTGATGCCATTTGAAAATAATCGGGTGATGGATGAAACGGGGAATGGGCATGGCAAGGATAGAAAGAATGGGGACGATAAACCGATTGAGCAACCTCCTTTGAACGCATGTGGATCATACAAAATATTTTTTAGGACCGCGAAGTATGAAATTAATGAGGATTCGTTAAGCGATCCAAGTAAAGCGATGAAATTGCTTGAGTGTTGGGCCAAAGAAATCGCGGCTCGTCAAGTCAAATCCGTCACTATCAATGGTCATTGCGACGAACGACCGATTGAAATGGGTAACCAACTTTTGTCGGAAAACCGCGCCGCTGCGGTAAGTAATTATTTGAAATCGAAAATTACCACCCAGTTTAATGCAGAATTAATGGGATTATCCGATGCAAATCCAAATCCAAATTGTCACAATGAAACCTGTTGGAAAGACAATCGTTGGGTTGAGATATTTATTGGACAATAGAGACGGTCTTTATCACCATCACAGAAGGAGAGTGTACTATGGTTAACTTCAATTTTCTTAACTTTAACAAACCTACCCTTAAACTGGACAAATCATCGGTTATGGCCGTTGTTTTTGCTATTGTCATGGCAGGTATTATTGGATTGGGTGTCGTAAGTTGCAGCAATGTGAATCAATCTGTAACTAACATAAAACAAAATGAGAGCACGCAAGGCAGTGTGCCGAAAATTGATGTTCCGGCAGTAAATCCCAAAGTCAATGTCCCTGTAACCATCCAAGTTCAATCTACTGGTAGCGGTACTCAAATTCATGGACCAGTTAATGGTACGGCGAGCGGCTCCACGTTCCAGGGACCTGTAACCATCGGAGCTCAACCTGCGGGTAAAGAACAAAAAAACGGCTGTAACATAAGTGGTAGCACTATCACAATCGGCGATAGCAAAAACTCCAAAATTCAGTCATCTGTATGTGGGGACGTTACGAATGACAAATGATCCGCCGACTCCTGCTTCAAAAAACTCAAATTAAGTTTCGCATCGGCGAAATTTTAGGCCGCGAAGCAGTCCAGTAGCATCTTGAAATCGTTAGATTTTTCTGGATTGCTTCGCGGGCGAAGCCGCCCGCTCGCAAAGGGAAATATATATTTGACTAGCCATGGCTAAATATACACTCCCTCATTCCCGCCGCGCCTGCTCTGGCGCGGCTGGGAACCCAGTCGGGGGGTGTGGGGGGCGTAAGCCCACCACATAAATTATTCCGCTTCTCCTTTTCTATCAAAAAGCAATGCGGATGCTTAGTAAGGGGGGCTTACGCCCCCCTTTAACCCCCCGTCTGGGTTCCCAGCCGCACAT
>JASGCR010000106.1 GCA_030054015.1 Candidatus Symbiobacter sp.
AGCGGATTCCCGCTTGCAGTCCGGCGGGTAATGACGCTCCCTTTTTGACGCTCTTACTTAAGCTTAAATGGGTTTATAATCCGCATCTGATCGGCAATCACCTGGCCGTGCTGCATATCCTCGGAATAGAGTGTGGCGCACTCGGCTTGCAGGGCTGCCGCGACAATGAGCGAATCATAAAACGAAAATTTATAGCGTTCGGCAATGGCGATGCCGCGTTGATGCAGGGCGAAGTCTATCGGAATAGGCGTACCAGAAATTTCGGTGATTGTTTTTAAGATATTGGCAATATCCTTATAACTTAGCCCGTATTTCCGATGTGCCACCGAAGAAAATTCATTATACACCTGAACACTAAAAACGCCCCCCAGCACGAATGAGTGTTTCGACTCGTTCGGCATATCCTGATGGTTCGTCTATTAGATAAACCAACACCGAACTATCAACAAATGCCGCGGTCATTTATAGTGTTTTGCCATAGATTCGCGGTAATTCGCATCCTCGCGGTCAAATTTATAACCAGGGTCGGCAAGGCCGCGATATTTGCGCAATTTCTTTAATAATTCCATGGCATCAGGCCGTTTTTCCTGATCAGAGCCTTTTGCGGCCTCAATCTTTTTGAAACTACCCAGGTTGATTTCGACCTCATCCCCCTCTTTCAAGTCCATCGCCTGGATAACAGGCACCGGAATGCGTACGGCCAGGCTGTTGCCCCATTTGGCGAGCTGCATGATAATTCTCCGCGAATGATATAATGATACACGGAAGTCATTCTATCTGAATGACGGTGATGTCGTCAAGATTTTAACCGTCACCAACCCCCAAAAATTTTCGCGGAATGCGGCAACGACAGCGATGAAAAAAACGAATCGGTGCAGGCCGTGGGTGCGCTCACCCCGTGCCTGCTTAATCGACGCGGCCACGGGCATCGATGGCGACTTGACCGAGCAATTTACCGGCGCGGGCGACCCAGGCGCGGGCGAACAAATTGGACACCGGGCAGACATGGTTGGGGATAATGCGCAGCACGTCGCCAATCTGATAGGGCAAAGCGGGGGTGTCGCTAAGCGTAATGACCCCATGTTCCTCATCCAGGCGGGCAATGACGGCGGAATCATCGCCGACAACGCGGCCAAAACCACTGAGGCCAAACAAATCGCTGGTCAGGCTTTTGCTGCCGGCATCGATGATGGCGCGGCCAGGGGTCGGGCGGCTCACGATGGTGGCGTGAACGGTTAAGGCGGCCTGGTCGGGCGATACACCAAACCGGTCAATATGGGCGCGGTCGTAATAAATCGAGGTGCCGGCGCGGTATTCGTCGATTCCCTTAAGCCCCTCCTCGCGGGTCAAATCGGGCGAGCCGCCGGAGCTTACGACGGGCACGGCAACCCCCCGCGCCTGGCATAATTGTTTGGCTTCGGGCAAAAATTTGGCGGTGGCTACGCGCCCGCCCGCCGCCGGATAGGTGAACAGGCCCGCCAAGGACAGGCCAGGCATCGCCGCAATGCGGGCAGCAAGCTCAGCCGCCGCCGCCGGACTTGTCACGCCATTGCGCCCATGCCCCGAATCGCATTCAACCCAAACCGGCAGGGGGTAATTGGCGGCTTGCGCCGCCGCCGCCAAGCCGTCCAGCATCGCGGCATGATCGGCCACCACCGCCAAGCGGAGATCGGGATATTTTTGCAACAAATCGGTCAATCGCCTCAATTTCACCGCACCTACCAGGTTAAAGGCCAGGATCATATCGCGCAAACCGCCCGCCGCCATGATCTCGGCCTCGCCTAATTTTTGTACGCAGATGCCGACCGCGCCCATCGCCATTTGGTATTGCGCCAAACCAACGATTTTATGGGTTTTTATGTGCGGGCGGTTCTTAACCTGGTGGCGGTCGCAATAGGCTTGCAAATCCGCGACATTTTTCTCGACCCGCGCCAAATCAATCACGATGCAAGGCGTGTCTAAATCGCGCCAATCCGCGCCAGTTTGGGTGAGAGTCAAAAAATCTTCAGGTTTAACATTCATACGCTTTGTCATAAACGATCCTTGTTAAGGCGAAACACAGATTTTACCCCCCATCACCATCCCCGCCGCGAGCAGGCGATGCTCAGCCATGATATGCTCACCTTCAACATCGACCAAGTCAAAACTGCCCTCTGCCAGCCGCAAAATGCTGGCATCGCCCACGCCCCCCACCGCCAAATGCCCCAAATCGGGACGGCGTATGGCGGCGGCGGGGGCTGTGGTGGCGGCGGCAATCACATCTTGTATTTTCACCCCTAAAGCCAAAAATTTGCTTAAAGACGTGGTCAAATCAAAGGCCGGGCCAAATTGCGACAAAGCATGGACATCGGATGAAATCGTATCGGGGGCAAAACCCTGGCTCAGCATGATCCGCGCCGTGTGGTACGAGAACGACCCCATGCCGTGACCAATATCGAAAATCACGCCGCGTTGGCGGGCTGCCCAGACCTCGTCGCGCACTTTCTCGTGTCCCGCCGCGCCGTGATAGGGAGCATTGGGAAAGGGGCGAAAGGCATGGGTCAAGATATCGCCAGGCCGCAACAGCGCAACCGTATCAGCATAGCTGGGGGGCGGGAAATCAATGTGACACATAAGCGGCAACCCCACCCGATCCGCCACTTGCAAGCCGATTTCCAAAGGCAGCAACCCCGCCGTGCCACTGGCATTGCGACCAATCCGTACTTTGACTCCGACAATGAGGTCGCGGTTGGCTTCGATGGTTTCGACGCAATCTTCGGCGGAGAACAGGCGCAATTCCTGGCCTTCGGGAACCATCACCCGCTTGGAAAAACCATAAATCCCGGCAAAGGAGACATGCAGCAACACCAAGATGCGGGCTGTGGCGGGTTCAATCACATGCTTGCGAAAGCCTGGGAAATTGCCCGCGCCGGCACTTCCGGTATCGATCATGGTGGTGACGGCATCGCGGCGGCTGAACGCGTCGGCATCGACTCCCAAAGAGGTTCCGCCCCAATAGACATGGGTGTGCAGGTCAATCAAACCCGGCGTCACGATCAAACCGGTCACATCGATTTCTTGCGCGGCGGAGCCAGGGCAGGATGCGCCCATATAGGCCACTTTGCCCGCGGCAAAACCGACATCGGCAATGGCATCATGGCCGCTTTTGGGGTCGATGACGCGCCCCTGGCGCAAAATTACGTCGTACATCAGGCACCTTTTTGGGTTTTGGCGGCGGCGGACGGAAAATAGGCAATCGCATCAATTTCAACTTTGGCATCGATCATCAGCCGCGATTCGACGGTCGAGCGGGCTGGCTTGCGTGGGCCAAAAGCCGCCGCATAAACGCGGTTAAAAGCAGCAAAATCCCGCGCATCATCGAGCCAAACATTGCATTTGACAATGTCATCCAAATTTGCCCCAAATTCGGCCAAAATTGCGGCAATATTGGCGAGGCATTGGGCGGTTTCGGCCTCGATGCCGCCCAGGACGATTTTTTTATCCGCATCAAAGCCAACCTGGCCGGAAACAAAGATAAAATCCCCGGCCTGGAGGGCGGGGGAAAAGGGTAGCGACACACCGCCCTGGCCTATTACCTGGCCCGTCCCCTGGTCTGTCCCCTGGCCCGTCCCCTGGCCGGTTACCTGGCTCGTCCCCTGGCCGGTTACCTGGCCGGTTGATGCGTGCGGTTTTGGCGTATTGCTCATAATAAAGATTTTCCTTCATGGTTAAAGAAATGCAATTTTTGCGGGTTAAATTGGATGGTGTGGCGGCTGCCAAGCGGAAAATTGCCAGGCTGTGTGCGCAGTCTCAGCCCAATTGGGGGCGAAGTCGCATTGCCGCCGCTTGCCGGTAACACCACATCGAGATAGAGATCGGAACCGGCATAATCGAGGCCAGTGACCTCGGAATCGGTGGTGATCAGCGAAACCTGATCTTGATCATTGCGCATATCTTGGGTGAGAAAAACATCGGTGGGTCGAATGCCGAAAATAATCTCTTGATCCTGGCTGATCAATCCTGGCCGTCCCGTGTCCCATTTCGTGCCATTTGGCAAAGATAAAAAACCCTTGGCATCCAGTCGCGCCGACACAAAATTCATCGGCGGGGTGCCAACAAAACCGGCGACAAATTTATTCACCGGATGGGCAAAAATCTCCGCCGGAGTGCCGATTTGTTGGCAGATGCCTTCATTTAACACGACGATGCGGTCGGCCATGCTCATTGCCTCGAATTGGTCATGGGTGACATAGAGCGTCGCCTTGCCCACCCGCCGGTGAATATCGATCAAGGCACGCCGCATCTCCCCGCGCAGCAAGGCATCCAGATTGGACAAAGGTTCGTCCATCAAAAACGCCACCGGATTGCGGATAATCGCCCGTGCCAACGCCACCCTTTGGCGTTGCCCTCCCGATAATTGTTGCGGTTTACGGTCAAGCTTTTCGGTCAAATCGACCAATTTGGCGGCGGCGGCAATGCGGGAGTCGCGCTCGGATTTGCTCGGTTTGGGTTTTTCATTGGTGAGGGGGAAACCGATATTTTCCGCCACGGTGAAATGGGGATAAAGGGCGTAATTTTGAAACACCATCGCCACGTCACGGGCGGCGGGCCTGGTGTAATTGACCAAATTGCCGCGAATGAAAATCTCGCCCTGATCGGGGATGTCTATGCCGGCAATCAGGCGCAAAATCGTGCTTTTGCCGCAACCCGATGGCCCCAACAAGACGATAAACTCGCCATCGGCTACCTCAAGCGAGAAATCGCGTATCACCGCATGGGCGCCATAATTTTTGGCGATATGGCAAAGTTCAAGGGCTGGCTTTGCGGCAGGTTTTGCGGCAGGCTTTGCGGCGGTTTTATTGGCAGAGTCAGTCATGGGCTTATTCTTTCAAGGCACCGGCCAAAGATTCGGCCATGAAATAGCGTTGCAACAAGATAAAAATCACCGTGATGGGAATGGCGGCCAACAGGCTGGCGGCGGAAATCAACCCCCAATCAACCACGAAATTGCCTTTCAAACTGGCGATACCGGCGGTGATGACTTGGTTTTCGCTGCGGCGAATGGCGACCAGCGGCCAGAGCAAACTGGTATATTGGGTCATGAAAATATAAATCGCATGTACCACCAGACCCGGTTTAATCAGAGGCAACACCAGGCGGGTGAAAATTTTGCCCTCTGATGCGCCTTCCAACCGCGCGGCGTGGAAAATTTCATGCGGCAGGCTGGACATTGAGGCCCGCAACATAAATACCCCCAAAGGATTGGCGAGCGGCGGCAAAATCAAGGCCAAACTATGATCAAGCAACCCCATCCCGCGCACCAAAATAAACAAGGGAATCAGCAAAGACGCGGTTGGAATCGCCACCGCCAACAATAAAACCACCATCAAAACTTGCTTGCCATGAAATTCCATTGTCACCAAGGCATAGGCGGCCAAAGCATCAATCACCAATTTTAATCCCGTGACGGCAACGGCGACCAAAATACTGTTAAACAACCAATGCGCCATTGGATGTTCGGTAAATAATAATTGGTAATTGCCGTAAAATAACGGCCAGGGCAGCCATTGCGGCGGGTATGAAAACAGCGATCTGGTTTCTTTGAGCGAAGTCGATAATACATAAAAAAACGGCACAATTGCTGAAATCGCCGCCAATCCCAACAAAACATAAGACAAAACCACGGCATAAATCGGGATTTGCAGCGATTTTGTCGGGCGGCGCGGCAAAATGCCAAATAAAACGCGACGGGAATTGTGCGAATAGGTCATGATTATGCTCCCTTTGACCGTGTGCGCATCACGATCATTTGCAACATGCTCAGGCCCAGCACCACCAACACCAAGACAAAGGACAAGGTCGCGCCATAACCAATCTCGCCAAAGCTAAACAGGCTGCGGTAAATATACCAACTCACCGTCGCGGTGGCATTGACCGGCCCGCCATCGGTCAAGGCATAGACCGAATCAAATAATTGCAAATTGACAATGGTGGCGAAAATAATCGAAAAATGAAAGGTCGGTTTTAACAAGGGCAAAGTCAGGACAAAAAACCGTTTCACCGCCCTTGCCCCATCCAATTCGGCGGCATGAAACAAATCGACCGGCAAGGCCATTAATCCCGATAAAAACAACAACGTCCAAAACCCCAGCCCTTTCCATACTTCGATCATGGCAATAGTCGGCATGGCGAGGCCAGGCTCGCCCAGGAAATTGATTGACGGGCCGCCGACATATTTGCTGATCAGATTCAAGATGCCAAAATCAGGGTGAATCATGAAATTCCACACCAGGGCAATGATCAAAGTCGGCTGCAAGGTTGGAAAATACAGTAACACACGAAAGGTACCGCCCAACCTGGGAATTGATTTAAGGCTTAAGGCCAAAATCATCGCCACAATAAACACGGTCGGTATCGCCATCACCCCGTAATAGAAGGTGTTCAGGATCGATTTAAGTACCAACGGATCGGAAAAACTGCGCGTCCAATTGTCTAGACCGACAAACACCGCCGGTCCCAAAATACCATCTTGGTGAAAGGTTAGATAAAACAATTCGGCCAAGGGAATCAGCATAAACACCGTAAACACCAGTAAAAGCGGGGCAAGGAAAAGATAAGCCCTGAGCGTTTGCCGCCAGTAATAGGCGCGGCGCATACGGTCGTGTTCGGTTATGGTTGGTGGGTGGGGCATGGGGGTGTTGTCCGGTTTAGAGAGTAGCGTCATTCCCCGCCGCGCTGTTCGTGCAACGGACAGCGCGGCGGAGAATGACGCTCTTTTTTTTGACGCTCTTTCTTTTAAGTTGTTAGGGCTAAAAAGAGAGCGTCATTACCCACCAGACTGCAAGCGGATTTCCGCTTGCAGTCTGAGTTGGGTAATCCCCCAGGCATTTACGGAATAATACTCCTGGGGATAAATCTGAATAAGTCCTTTTCAAAAGAGATTCGCATTTGCGAGCCATCAGAATTGTCCAATTGCGAAGCAATTGGGTTACAATTCGATGCTGCGAGCGTCAAGCGAAGCAGGCCAGCAGTAAAGCCGCGAAGCAATCCAGAAAAATCCAGCAATTTAAGGAAGGTCTGAATAAGTCGTACTGACCCCCCCTTCCTGCTTAGGAAGGGGGGGAAACCGAAGCTTGGCGGGTCGCCGCGTAAGTGAAAGCGGCGACAACTTTATCTTGCCGCCGCTT
>JASGCR010000107.1:0-290 GCA_030054015.1 Candidatus Symbiobacter sp.
GACGCGAAATATCCGTTCCACGGATATTTCGGCGGGTAATGACGCTCCCTTTTTTGACGCAGATTGGTTACGTGGCGGGTATTAAAAGGAAGAGCGTCATTACCCGCCGGATTGCTTGGTTTGAGCAGTTTGAGTAAGTCAGAAGAGCGTCATTACCCGCCGGACGGCAAGCGGGAATCCGCTTGCCGTCCGAGTCGGGTAATCCCCCAGGAGTTTAAGGAATAATACTCCTGGGGGATTACCCGACGCGAAATATCCGTTCCACGGATATTTCGGCGGGTAATGACGCT
>JASGCR010000107.1:390-7158 GCA_030054015.1 Candidatus Symbiobacter sp.
CCCTTTTTTTGACGCTCTACGCTCCCTTTTTTTGACGCTCTACGCTCCCTTTTTTTGACGCTCTACGCTCCCTTTTTTAGGACTTATTTCGATTTTCCCTAAGTCGTCAGCAGGCGCATCAAAAGTTCAATATCTTCGGCCAGATTCGTGTCTTTTTGCTTTAATTCCTCAATTTTACGCACGGCGTGGATGACGGTGGTGTGGTCGCGGCCGCCAAATTTGCGGCCAATATCGGGCAAAGAATGGGGGGTTAGACTTTTGGCCAGATACATGGCGACTTGGCGGGGGCGGGCGACCTGGCGGGTGCGGCGAGCCGACGACATTTCGCTCAATCGGATGGCGAAATGCTCGGCGACTTTGCGTTGAATGTCATCAATGGTGATGCGGCGGTCATTGGCTCGCAACAAATCGCGCAGCACATCCTGGGTTGATTCCAGCGTCACATCCCGCCCGACCAGGGTGGAATGGGCGATGATGCGGTTCAAGGCCCCCTCAAGCTCGCGGACGTTTGACACGATTTTATGGGCTAAAAATTCCAATACTTTTTCCGGCAAAGTGACCTGCAATTGCTCGGCTTTGGACTGTAAAATCCCCAAACGCAATTCATAGGTGGTGGGGTGAATATCCGCAACCAAACCGCACCCCAAACGCGAGCGCAGACGCTCTTCCATATCCTCAAGATCAGACGGCGATTTATCGGCGGAAATCACGATTTGATGATTTTGGTCAATCAAGGCGTTAAAAGTATGGAAAAATTCTTCTTGGGTCGAATCTTTGCCGCCAAAAAATTGCAAATCGTCAATCATCAACACATCGACCGAGCGAAATTGTTCCTTAAATGTCGCGGTATCCTTAAAACGCATCGCGCGGATAAAATGATTCATGAATTTCTCCGCCGACAGGTAAATCACGCGGCGGTGCGGGCTGCGGCGGGCAATTTCCCAAGCAATCGCGTGCATCAAATGGGTTTTGCCCAGACCCACCCCGCCATAGAGAAAAAGCGGGTTATAGACGGCATGGGGCGATTCGGCGACGCGGCGGGCGGCGGCAAAAGCCAATTCATTCGGTTTGCCGGTGATGAAATTTTCAAAGGTAAAACGCTGGTCAAGCGCGGCGGGCAAGAGCAAATTTTGCGGCTGGGTACCCGTTTCGACAATTTGGCTGCCGCCATCGCCGCGACCAACCGGCGCAAGGGAGGGTTTTCCCATCGTCGCCGCCATCCCCAGGGGAATGACTCCCCCCATGCCCCCCGTGGGGGGGGCGGGCTTCTTGGTTGCGGTCGCCGGGGCGGCGACATCGCTGGCGGGGCCGATGCGCTCCGGCACCGTCTTGCGGTGCGGTTGGATGATAAACTCAATCTCAATCGGCTCGCCCAAGGCCTCGGCGAAGCACCGACTGATGATCTCGTTAAAATGATGGCTGAGATAATCGCGGATAAAGCGGGTGGGCAAAGCCAATTGGGCTTTGCCCCCGTCCAGTTTGACCAGTTGAATATATTTGAACCAACTGTCAAAACTGTCGCGCCCGGCGGTGCGTTGCAAATGCTCCGCCACATGCTGCCAGAGGGCCTGGCGGGCGGATTCCGGAAGACCCGCCCCGCGCCCCGCACCGTCTGGTGCGCCGTCTGGCGCACCCTCTGCACCGTCTGGTGCGCCGTCTGCAAATCCGTCTGGTAAATCCCCCGGTACCCCACCTGGCACCCCGTCTCTAAATTCCGTGAAGGCTTTGGTACCCAAGGGCGTGGCGACGGGCGTACCAGGGCGCGTACCGCGCGGCGTACCAGGGGAAGAAAAGCTCGATTTGGTCGAAGCGGAGATTGGCCTTTGGTCGGATACTAAAATTTCTGTTGCCACGGCGCAAACCCTTTATCTCGGTCCATTGCTTAGAAATGGAACGTTCTACGTCAAGATTAACCAAATTCATCTGTGGCGACCCGCAAATAGCAAATAAATGGCCCGCGTCAGGGTCACGGATGCAACCCCTGCTCACGGCGGTGCCAGCCTTGCCGGTCGATATTGGGTGAAATAAGTGCCGCGGTTTCCTCACGCGACCAACGCCCAAATCAGAGTTTACGTGCATCAACGCCAAAGGGCAAGTACCGATCCGATACCCATCCCTAACAAAAAAACAAACATAATGATTAAGAAGAACTTAACCGACGTTCTTTGAGTCGAATCTTGGTGACGTGGGGTTTGACGCGCGGCGGCGGGAGCGAGAGAGGGATCAAAACCCATCGCCTGGGTACGCAGCAGCCCCGGCACTTCATGGATAAATGCGCTGAGTTTTTCGATATATTCCGACAGGCGGGCTTTGGGGCCACGATTTTCCTGCATCCATTGCGCGATCAAGGGTTTGGCAAGCAGCCACATATTGACCGATGGATCGAGCATCCGCCCGACCCCCTCGGCCACCACCATGGTTTTTTGCAACAATAAAAGTTGCGGCTGGGTTTCCATGTTAAACTGGGCCGTGACCTCGAATAATTGTGCCAATAATTTCCCCAGGCTAATTTCGGCCAAGGATTTATTGAGCAGCGGCTCGCCAATCGCACGGCAATATTGGGCAAATTCCGCCACCGATTGGTCGGGCGGGATATATCCGGCCTGGCGGTGAATCTCGGCCACGCGGTGGTAATCGCCGGTTAAAAACCCCAACAACATATCTGCCAAAAACAGGCGGGTGGCTTTGTCCAATCGTCCCATAATGCCAAAATCGACCGCCAAAATGGTGCCATCCCGGCCGATAAATAAATTACCCGGGTGCAGATCGGCGTGAAAAAACCCGTCGCGGAACACCGATTTGAAAAAGGCTTCGGCGGCGAAGCGCAAGATGTCGCGGCGGTCAATCCCCAACGCCGCCAATTTGTCCATCCCGGCGGCATCATCCAAGCGAATGCCGATGACGCGGTCAAAGGTCACGACACGGCGGGCGGTGTAATCCCAATGAACCGCGGGAACGTGAAATCCGACATCCTGGGCGAAATTCTGGCGCAATTCGGAGGCGGCGGCGGCTTCCAGCCGCAAATCCAGCTCCATTTTGACCGCAGCGGCGAACACCGCGACGGCTTCGGGCAGGCGCAACCGCCGCAATTTGGGGACATAACGGTCGAGCAGGGCCGCCCCCCAAGCGAACCAGGCCAAATCGGCGGCGAATTTTGCCGCGATCCCAGGGCGGAGGATTTTCACCGCCACCTCGTGACCCTCGTTGGTGGTGGCGAAATGCACCTGCGCAATCGACGCGGCGGCCACCGGTTTTTCATCAATTTGCCGGAATAATGCACCGAGATCACCGCCCAATTCTTGTTCAATCACGGCTTGGATGGCGGCGAAATCTTCGGGCGGCAGGCGGTCTTGCAGGGTCGCCAAAGCCGCCGCCGTGTCGGCCCCAATCAAATCGGCACGGGTGGCCAGGCTTTGCCCGAATTTGATGAAACTGGGGCCCAGGCGGGGGGCGAGCTTTGTCCATCTTTGCCCCAATGACATCCCATCCTGCTCGCGTTGGCGCAACCATCTTACGCCGCGAATCACACGCTGCGGCCAGCCCAATCCGGCCAATATCGGTGCCAGCACATCATAACGTGCCATAAGCCATACGGAAGTGATCACCCGCCAAACATGGTGGCGGGTGCAAGGGGGGCGGGTTTTTGCTCGGCGGTTAAGGGCGCGGGGAGTGACCATGATTACAGCCGCAGCCCTTGATGGATATAAGCAATGCCACAGCTTAAGGGGCGATGCCGCACCCGCGCAAATCCCGCCGCCGCCATCATCGCCGCCAATTCGCCGGGGGACAGAAATTCGCGGATGGAGGTAACGAGATATTCGTACGATGCCCGATCATTTGCCAGAACCGCGCCAAAATGCGGCAAAGCCCGTGACCAGATTTGGTACAACCCGGCCAAAGGCGGCGCGACATCGGGGCTAAATTCCAGGCAAAAAAACCGCCCGCCTGGTTTTAACACGCGGTGTGCCTCGGCCAGGGCGCGGGGGCGATCCGACACATTGCGGAGGCCAAAGGCAATGCTGTAATTTTCCACCGCGTGATCGGGGAGGGGCAAATGCTCGGCATCGCCTTGGACATGGGTGATGCGGCCAAAATTGCCCGCATTGATGGCGCGGTCGCGTCCCGCCGCAATCATCTCGGCACTAATATCCAGGCTGATGACCCGCGCATCGGGGGCCTGGCGCAAAATCATCGCCGTGATGTCGCCGGTGCCACCCGCCACATCAAGATAACTCATGGTTTTGTCCCCACGCTGACTGCGCGGGGCCATGGCGGCGATAAAATCGGCTTTCCAGGCGCGATGCAGCCCCAAACTCATGACATCGTTCATGAGGTCATAACGGGCGGCGACGCTGGCAAACACCTGTTGCACCAAATCGCGGCGGTCGGCGGGAAGGGTCGGGTTGGGGGCGGTCTTGGTCATGGGGCTGCATTTAACCATATTTTTTGGGGTACCGCTATCATCGTGTGGGCCAAAATCGATATTCGGCCCTGGCGAGGGTTGGATTTTGTCCCCAAAATATGATAAATTTTTTCGGACAGGTACTTAATGGCCCTTTTTCATTCTATCGTTACCGACATTGAACCGATGCAAAAATCAACCGCAATTTTGTTTTTAAGGCAACACCAACCTGAAATGGCGCAAAAATTTGATGTGCGTCGTTTGGCTTTGTTTGGCTCCACCGCACGCGACGAAGCGCGTGAAGACAGCGATGTCGATATTTTGGTCGAATTTACCCATCCGGCGACCTTGGATAATTACTGTGGTTTGAAACGTTATTTACAAAGCAATTTTCCCGCCAAAATCGATTTGGTCTGCGACGATGCCATCCGCGCCGAATTGAGGCCATATATTATGAAGGACATTATCTATGTCCCGTAATTGGCAACTATATTATTACGATATTATACAATATGGTCATAAAGCACTGGCTTACGCCCAGCAATCGAGTTTTGATGATCTCTTTGCTAATGACATGGCTGTAGAAGCGATATTGTGGGATATTGCCGTTATTGGTGAGGCTGCCAAACAAATTCCTGCATCGATTAAACAGCAATTGCCCCAAATCGCTTGGCAAGACATCGTTGATATGCGCAACAACGTTGTCCATGCTTATTTTGGCGTCAGCAATAACATTCTATGGAACGTCATGAAGATTCACTTGCCATATTTGCTTGCGGAGTTAGAAAAATTTAAATGCGACAATCCTGGCTTGTTTGAAAAATAGCCTAGACGTATCTGTTTGCCCTCTCCCGCATTTATGATTGAACTCAACCCGTTTTTGTGACACAAGGCAGAAATCCCTCTGGCGACAGGCGGGACGCTGTCACGCATAGCACCACATAAGCATATCAACGTATACGCATATCAGCGCATACGCATATTATTGTCTCCGTTACACTTGAATGGTTTCTGTTATGAGCAGAGTAAAAATTGTCTCGCCTTTGGCCCCAGCATCCTTCCCTAAATTACCGCCCATCGCGGGGGTGCGCTTAACCGGAGGCGAGGCCGGCATTCGCTATAAAGGCCATGCCGATTTAATGGTGGCGTTATTGGATGTGGGTACCCAGGTGGCGGGCTGCTACACGCGCTCGCTGACGGCCTCGGCGGATGTAGAATGGTGCCGCGCGGCCCAACGCCAGGGCCAGGTTAGGGCAATTATCGTTAATTCCGGCAATGCCAATGCCTTTACCGGCGCGGGCGGCGTGGCCTCGGTCAAGCGGGTGGTGGACAAAGCCTCCGCCCTCTTTAACTGCCCGCCGGAACAGATATTATTCGCCTCAACCGGGGTGATTGGCGAACCCCTCCCCGACGACAAAATCACAGCTGCGCTGAGCCAAGTTGCATCGCAGGTTTCTCCGGATGGGTGGCTCGCGGCGGCGACGGCGATTATGACCACCGACACTTTTGCCAAAGGCGCAACCGCTCAATGCCAACTCGATGGCAAAATCGTCACGATTAATGGTTATACCAAGGGTTCGGGCATGATCGCGCCGGACATGGCGACCATGCTGGGCTTTGTCTATACCGATGCGGCGATTCCGGCGGCGATGTTGCAGGCCATGCTGAGTGCGAGTGTCAATCAATCTTTTAATGCCATTACGGTCGATGGCGATACCTCGACCTCGGACAGCATTATTTTGGCGGCCACCGGCCAGGCCGGTCATGCGCCGATTAAAAATATCGTTGATCGCAATGCCAAAATTTTCCGCCGGGCTTTGGATCGGGTTTTGATTGATCTTGCCCAGCAAATCGTCAAAGATGGCGAGGGAGCCGAGAAATTCGTGACCATTGCCGTGACCGGCGCGGCCTCGGCCCGGTCAGCCCGCAAAATCGGCATGTCGATTGCCAATTCGCCCTTGGTCAAAACCGCCATTGCCGGCGAAGATGCCAATTGGGGACGCATTGTCGCGGCGGTGGGCAAGGCCGGAGAACGCGCCAACCGCGATGCTTTGGCGATTAAAATAGGCGGGGTGCAAGTGGCCGCCAATGGCTGGCGCGTCCCCAATTATGACGAGGCCCCCGTCGTCGCCCACATGAAAACCCGCGACATCAAGATCGAGGTCGATGTTGGCATTGGTCGCGGCAAGGCCACGGTGTGGACATGTGACCTCACCCATCGTTATATCGATATTAATGGCGGCTATCGGAGTTGATTCTTGTGTCGGAGCTGCATAAGGAAGGTCTGAATTAGAATTTTAGCCCTTCTTCCTAAGGAAAGTCTGAATAAGTCTAGTTTTACCCCCCCTTCTTTAGAAGGGGGGGAT
>JASGCR010000108.1 GCA_030054015.1 Candidatus Symbiobacter sp.
TTTTCTATCCCCCCCTTCTAAAGAAGGGGGGGTAAATAAATTTTCGACTTATTCACACCTTCCTTAACGAAGGTCTGAACATGTACGGCACGCTGCCGTTTAGTCTAACAATTTTGCCGCCTGGGTCAAATCCTTTAATGTGGCGAGGCGGATAAAACGGTCGATTTTTTGCGCGCAATTGGCCTGGGTGATGGCATCCGATTGCGGCACCCCGACCGTGGGGTGAAACCACGTCACCCGCCCGCCGCGATGTTTAAGCCCCGCCAAGGATAGGCTAAGATTTTCCGGCGCATCCGCATCAAACCCATCCGAAAAAATCCAGATTTGGCTGGAGCGGTTGAGTTGCGGCCGGGCCAGGCGGGCGAAATCATCCACCGAGCTGGCAATGCGGGTACCGCCGCCAAATCCCGCCGTCACCGCATTGATTTTTTCCTGCACCGAAGCCGAATCGCGTTGCAGCAACGGCGTTATTTCGGTCAGGCGGGTGTGAAAGACAAACACCCGCGCCGGTAACGCCTGCACAAAGGCGCGGGCAATGCGCAAAAACAATTGCGCATAATTTTCCATGGATCGACTCACATCGACCAAAATAAACAGGCGCGGTAGGTCGCGCCGCCGCTTTCGCCAATGGGGAATGACGGGTACCCCGCCGGTGGCAATACTGGCCCGCAAGGTGTGTCTGAGATCAAGGATGCTGCCCTGGGGTTGGGGATGCCACCGCCGCAACACATGCCGCCTGAGCCGCGCCGCGATTTGATCGGCCAGGCGGGTCAGATGTTGCAAATCTTCGGGACTCCATTGCGACAATTCGCGGTCATGCAAGGCATCGGTGGAGGCCTCGCCGCGCGACGCCCCGCCCTGGTGACGCGGGCGGCCGCTCTCATCGCCAGGGTCGGTCTGGTCGTGACCTGGGGCGGCATCGAGGGCGGTGCCGATATGCGGTTGTGAGCGGGCGGGCGGTTGGGGATGATGAGCCGTTTCCGCCAGATTTTTATGCAAATCCGCCACCACATCAGGGAGTGAACGGGCGGGACGCGTTTGCCCACTCACCCGCACGCTTCCCCGCGTTTTATGCGGCAGCCAATAACGGTTGAACACATCCGGCCATTGCCGCCATTCCCGCGGCGAATGACAGGCTATCGCCCGCCAGGCCGCGCTGTATTTTGCGCTGAGATGGGCGGCGTTGCGCGCCAGGCTGGGGTCTAAATTATTTCCCAATATCAGGGCGGCCTCGGTCATCGCCACTTGTTCGGCTGGGCCGATTTTCAGACCATGCTCGCGCAAAAATCCGGCAAACCCAACCAGGTGGGTGGTCACATCCGGCGCGGGCGGCAAGGGGGGGCGGTCAGGTGCCATGTTTTTCCGCCACGCCGACGGTTTTGCGCCCCTCGGCTAAGTGCTGAAGGCGTTCGGTACTTAGCTGAAAAAAATCTTCGCGGGTTTTGAGCAAACAGCAGAGCGTATCGGTAATTTTGGCGACATCATCGGGAAAATGCCGGTGTCCCAGGTTATGAAGGGCGCGAATCCAATCCAAAGTTTCGGCAATGCCCGGCGTTTTGTCCAAATCTTCACGGCGCAAACGTTGGACAAATTGCACCGCCTGTTCCACCAATTGCGTCGCGGCATCGGGCAAGCGGGTTTTAATAATGGCGATCTCGCGCCCCAGATCGGGATAATCCAAATAATGATACAAACATCGCCGCCTGAGGGCATCGGACAATTCGCGGGTGCCATTGCTGGTGAGAATCACCTGCGGGGGGTGGCGGGCCGTGATGGTTCCCAATTCCGGCACGGTCATTTGATAATCGGCCAGGATTTCGAGCAAATAAGCCTCGAACGCTTCATCGGCACGGTCAATCTCATCGATCAGCAACACCGCCGGGCGGTCGGATTGCAAAGCGCGCAGCAATGGCCGGGCCAATAAATACTCTGGCGAAAACAAATCGGCATCCGCCATTGATGCGGCGGCGTTGGTGGTGTTGGCGGCGTTGCTGGCGTTGCTGGTCTCGGCGCGGCGAATCGCCAAAATTTGGCGGCTGTAATTCCATTCATAAGCCGCCTGGGCCAGGTCAAGCCCCTCGAAACATTGCAAGCGAATGAGGGGAGAATGGGTGGCCTCGGCCAAAGCCGTGGCCAGCGCGGTTTTGCCGACCCCGGCATCCCCCTCGACCAAAAGCGGTCGGTGCAAATTTTGCGCCAGCCACAAGACGGTGGCCAGCCCCTCCTCGGTCACATAGAGGGCCCGGTGCAAAGCCTGGCGCAATGATGCCGCATCCCCCATGAGTTTAACGCCTTGTGCCAAAAAGACCCGCGATCCAATGTTTGATTAATTGCCACACCAAGGAAAGGCCGTTTAATTCTTTGGGTTTATTGGGTTTATTCGGTTCCTTGGCGGCAGAGGCGGCTTGGTCGGGGTCGGTTGCGGCCTGGTTGGGGGCGGTTTTGCCCGCGCTGACATCCGGCAAAGCGGCGGCGGCGGCGGCGAAATTATCGACAAATTGACCGACAATCATCTCGGCCACCGGCACCATAATCCGCGCCCCAAATTGGGCGAATTTGCCATTGACGGTGACCGTCGCCTCGCCCTTTAACACGCTGTGGGCGGGGTTGTCCGCGGCCACCATCAACACCGCCTTTAATTCCATCGCCGCCGACGAGCCGCCTTTATCCGAGCCTTTGCCGCGGTAACTGACGGTGAAATTGGCATCATCCAACCCGATCACATCGACGATGCCGGCAAATTGGGCCAGGGCCGGGCCGACTTTGGCCTTGACCGTGCCTTGATAAGAAGTGGGCGAAATTTCCTGGGTTATTTCGGCCCCCGGCATACAAGACGCCACCGCTCGTACATCACGCATCACCTGCCAGGCGCGGGCGCGGTCAACGTTCAGGGGATAGAGTTTGTCGAATTTTATTTCCATGATTTCCTAAGTTTTCCTTTGGTGCGGCGCGTTTCCGCTACAACGCCAGGCCGTGTTTCTTTAACTCCTTCCACACGCGGTACGAACTGTGCGGCATGTTGAAATGGGTGACACCTTTATGGGCAAATGCATCGACCACCGCCGAGGTAAAGGTCGGAATCGATCCCACATGCGGGGATTCGGCCACGCCTTTGGCCCCAATCGGGTGATGCGGCGACGGCGTCACCGTGTGATCGGTTTCCCAATGCGGGGTTTCGACGGCGGTTGGCAAGAAATAATCCATGAGGGTATTGCCGAGCAAATTGCCCTGGGCATCAAACGGCATTTGCTGCCCCATCGCCACGGCATAACCTTCGGTGAGGCCGCCGTGAATTTGCCCTTCAATGATCATGGGATTGATGCGGGTGCCGCAATCATCCAAGGCATAGAAGCGACGGATTTTGGTCTCGCCGGTGCCGCGATCAATATCGACCACACACATATAAATCCCAAACGGATAGGTGAAATTGGGCGGGTCGTAATAATGCACCGCCTCAAGCCCTGGCTCGATACCGGCGGGCGGTTGGTGATAGGCCTGCCAGGCAATGTCTTTCATGGTTTTAAACTTGCTGTCTTGGCCTTTGACCTTGAAGCGGTCAACTTCCCAGTCCAAATCGCCCTCATTGACTTCGAGCATATGCGCGGCGATTTTCTTGGCCTTGGCGTGGATTTTACGCGCCGCCAAGGCAATCGCCGCCCCCGCCACCGGGGTTGAGCGCGAGCCATAAGTGCCAAGCCCATAGGGGGCGGTGCTGGTGTCGCCCTCTTCGACCTGGATCACCTCGGACGGGATGCCGAGTTCGGTGGCAATAATCTGGGCATAGGTGGTTTGGTGGCCCTGGCCTTGGGTGATGGTACCCATGCGGGCAATCGCGCTGCCCGTCGGGTGGATGCGGATTTCGCAACTGTCAAACATGCCCACCCCCAAAATATCGCACATTTTGCTGGGGCCGGCCCCGACCACTTCGGTAAAGGAGACGAGACCAATCCCCATCAAACTTGGGCTATTGGGATCGGCGCGTTTGGCCGCTTGTTCGGCGCGTAAGGCCTTGTAATCCATGGCGGCCATGACTTTGTTTAACGCGGTGTGGTAATCGCCCGAATCATATTCAAACCCAAACGGGCTGTGATAGGGGAATTGTTCTTTTTTGATGAAATTTTTGGCGCGAATCTCGGCCTTGTCCATCCCCAGTTTTTGCGCCAAAATATCGACCAGGCGCTCGATGATATAGACCGCCTCGGTCACGCGGAAGGAACAGCGATAGGCCACGCCGCCGGGGGCTTTGTTGGTATAGACCCCTTTGACGCTGCAAAACGCCGCCGGAATGTCATAGGAACCCGAGCAAATATGGAACATTCCAGCCGGATATTTGGTCGGATCGGCGCAGGCATCAAAGGCCCCGTGATCGGCCACGACATTGACGCGCAAGCCGGTGATTTTGCCATCTTTGGTGGCCGCCAATTCGCCATCCATGTGGTAATCGCGGGCAAAGGCGGTGGAGGAAATATTTTCAATCCGGTCTTCGACCCATTTCACCGGAATGCCCAGCACAATGCTGGCGGCAATGGCGCAGACATAGCCAGGATAGACCCCCACTTTATTGCCAAAACCGCCGCCAATATCCGGGGAAACAATCCGGATTTTCGATTCGGCAATGCCCGACAATAACGATACCACCGTGCGCACCACATGCGGGGCTTGCGAGGTCATATAAGTGGTCAGTTCGCCCTTGATTTTGTCGAACGAGGCGACGCAGCCACAGGTTTCCAACGGACAAGGATGCACCCGCGGATAGAGGATATTTTCACGCACCTTGATCTCGGCCTTGGCAAAGGCGGCATCGGCGGCCTCTTTGTCCCCGGCATTCCAGGTGAAAATATGGTTGTGATGCTCCCGCGCCCCGTGCGCCCCACTGGTTTTGCCCGCCAAATCTTCGCGCAGCACGGGCGCATTGGGTTTCAAGGCGTCAAAGGGATCAATCACCACCGGCAATTCTTCGTAATCGACCTGGACGGCCTCAACCCCATCGGCGGCGGCATAGCGGTCGGTGGCAATCACCACCGCCACTTCCTGCATTTGGAAATGGACTTTTTCATCGGCCAGCACCGCCGCCACATCGCCTGCCAAAGTCGGCATCCAATGCAGTTTGAACGGCTTTAAATCGTCGGCAGTGAGCACCGCCAACACGCCAGGGATTTTAAGGGCGGCTTCTTTGTGGATTTTTTTGATGCGGGCATGGGCCACCGGCGAGCGGACAATGTCCATATGCACCATGCCGGGCATTTTAATGTCATCGACATAATTGCCCTTGCCTTGGATAAAGCGGGCATCTTCTTTGCGCAGGCGGGAATCCCCCATGCCGGCGAGGCCAGCCTTGCGCTCGGCCAGTGAACTGTCATGTGTATCCATTGCCATTCCCTCCACGGGGTGAATATTGTTGGTTAAGCCGCAGCCGCAGCCGCTTGCGATAATTTTTTGGCGGCATATTGCACCGCCTTGACGATGTTTTGATAGCCGGTGCAGCGACAGAGATTACCGCTCATGCCTTGGCGGATTTCGTCCTCGGTCGGGTTGGGGTTTTCTTGCAGCAATCGCTGCGCCCGCACCAACATGCCGGGGGTACAGAACCCGCATTGCAACCCATGTTCCTGGTAAAATCCTTCTTGCACGGCATGAAGTACGCCGTTTTGGGCGAGTCCCTCGACGGTGGTGATGGAACTGCCATCGCATTGCACCGCCAAATGGGTACAAGATTTCACCGATTGCCCGTCAAGATCGACGGTACAGGCCCCGCAATGGCTGGTTTCACAGCCAATATGCGCACCGGTTAAGTTTAACTGTTCGCGTAAAAAATGGATGAGCAACAAACGCGGCTCAACCGCAACTTCGTGTGACTGACCATTCACCGTCACATGGATCAATTTTTTGGCCATTTTATCTCTCCCTGGCAATGTTTTGGGGCGATGATGGGGGGGTTAGGCGCAGCGCATCCGCGCTTTGCCGAGGGCGCGTTTGACCATTTGTCCGGCCATCGCGGTTTTATATTCGACATCGCCGCGCAAATCCTCGGCGGGATCGACCGCGGCCATGACGGCCTTCGCGGCGGCATCAAGCGTGGCCGGGGTCAGTTCTTTTCCCAGCAACGCCGACTCGGCCGCCTCGGCCCGCATCGCCGTGGGGGCCAAATTGGTGAGAGCGATGCTGATTTTGCTGATCACGTTGCCCTTGACCTGCATCACGACCGCCGCCCCCGCCGTCGCCCAATCGCCCGTCTTGCGCTTTAATTTTTCATAGGCATAACCGGTGCCTTTTTCCATCACCGGCACGTGAATCTCGGTCAAAACCTCATTCTCGGCCAGGGCGGTCAGATAAAGCCCTTGGAAAAAATCCGCCGCCGCCACGGTGCGTTTGCCCTTGGGTCCGGTCAATACAAATTGCGCCTGCAAAGCCAACGCCAAGGCGGGATGGTCATTGGCGGGATCGCCATGCGCCAGGTCACCGCCAATCGTGCCGCGATTGCGCACTTGGGGGTCGGCGATAAGCTTGGCCGCCTCAGCCAATAACGGCAATTTGCTCTGGATGATGGGCGAGCGGATCAGGTCATTTTCAACCGTCATCGCCCCAATCACGATCATATTGCCAGTGTCTTTGATGCCACGCAATTCGGGGATGCGGTTCAAGTCAATTAAATGTTCCGGCTGGGCAAAGCGCAATTTCATCATCGGCAGCAAACTATGGCCGCCGGCCAGAATTTTCGCCTCGCCGCCATATTGACCGAGCAAATTAATTGCCTCGGCAATGTTTTTGGGGGCGTGGTATTCAAAAGGCCATGGAATCATGTGTCCCTCTCCCATTAACGCGAGATAATGATTAAACTGGTGTCGCTGTGACGCACGGTGCTTGTCCCCCTTATCATTTTACATGTTCATGGGGTCTTTGCGGTTTATAACGTTTCTACCTGATGTTATTTAGGCACAAAATTACGACTCTGCCAAGAAAAATATATCGGGTTTGGAAAAATATTTAATGATTTTGGATTTATACGCCGTGTCCTTGAAAATTCGCCTTTACGCCCCCCTTCTTGCTTAGGGAAGGTCTGAATAAGTCGTACTGACCCCCCCTTCCTGCTTAGGAAGG
>JASGCR010000109.1:0-6952 GCA_030054015.1 Candidatus Symbiobacter sp.
CGAGTCGGGTAATCCCCCAGGGATTGAGGGAATAATCCTCCTGGGGGATTACCCGACAGATTTATGCCGCTTCGCGGCAAAAATCTGCGGGTAATGACGCCCTCCCCTTGCCGCCCTTTCGCTCCGCAAACGGCGGGTAATGACGCTCTTCCTTTTTAACGCTCTTACCTAACCAAAACGTCCGGTGATGTAATCATCGGTGCGACGCTGGCTGGGGTGGGTGAAAATGGCCTCGGTGGCGTCAAATTCGACCAGATTCCCCTCGTAAAAAAATCCGGTATAATCGGAACAACGGGCGGCTTGCTGCATGTTGTGAGTGACCATGACGATGCAAAAATCGCGCTTTAATTCGGCGACCAATTCCTCGATTTTTTGCGTCGAGATGGGGTCGAGGGCTGAGGTCGGCTCATCCAATAATAAAATCTGCGGGGCCACCGCAATCGCCCGCGCCAGGCATAATCTTTGCTGTTGCCCGCCCGACAGCGACAGGCCGGATTGGCGCAATTTGTCTTTGACTTCGCGCCATAAAGCGGTTTTTTGCAAGGCCGCCTCAACCCGCCCCGCCAGTTCGGATTTGGAAAGACGCTGCGACAGGCGCAGGCCAAAGGCCACATTGTCAAAAATCGACATCGGAAAGGGCGTGGGTTTCTGAAACACCATGCCAATCGTCGAACGCAGTAAATTAAGATCAATGGCGGGCGACAAAATATTCACCCCCCCCATCATGATTTCGCCGGTGGCGCGGTGGCCGGGATAAATTTCATAAATCCGATTCATCGCCCGCAACAAAGTCGATTTGCCGCAACCAGAGGGGCCGATAAAGGCCGTGACTTGGCGGTCATAAAGATCAAGCGTCACGTCTTTAAGAGCTTGGAATTTCCCATAATAAAAGCAAATTTTTTTCAGCGATAATTTTGGTTCGCCACCCGTATTGGCATCGGATTCGGTGGTTTGGTCATTGGGCAAAAATTTATTATCCATGTTTATCTTCCCCCCCTACGGGCAAACAATCTGGCAATGAGGTTCAAGGCCAGGATAAACAACGTCATCAGCAAAGCCCCGCTCCAGGCCAGGGCAATTTGGTCATCAAACGGGCTGCGGGCGAAATTATAAATGACCAAAGGCAAAGTCGCCATCGGCGCATTAAAATCGGTACTCCAATGCTGATTGCCCAAGACGGTGAAAAGCAAGGGGGCGGTCTCGCCGCTAATGCGGGCCAAAGACAGCAAAATGCCCGTGACCAGGCCCTGGCGGGCGGCACGATAGCATATGGTGACAATCACCCGCCATTTGGCTGCGCCCAAGGCCGCCGCCGCCTCGCGGATGGTGTTGGGAACCATCGCCAACACATCCTCGCTAACCCGCACAATCACCGGCAAGGCAATAATCGCCAAGGCCAATGACCCCGCCCAGGCCGAAAAATGCTGCGTCGTTGCCACCGCCATGCTGTAAACAAACAAACCGATAATGATCGATGGTGTGGAGAGCATCACATCATTGGCATAGCGCAATTTCCGCGCCAGCCAATGATGCCGCCCATATTCGGCCAGCCAAGTCCCCGCCAAAATGCCAATCGGCGCGGCGATGATGATGGCGACACCGGTGATCACTAAACTGCCATAAATTGCATTGGCAAGACCCGACGGCGACCCCGGTGCCGCCGTGCTGAGGCGATAGAGATCGGCTGAGATCAAGCCAGGCCAGCCGTTACGAACCAAAGAAGATAATATCCACAGCAAGATCACCACCACCACCAGGATCGCCCCCCAGGCCAAGCCTTGCCAGCATAAATTGCTGAATTTGCGTCGGATGTGACGCAGGCGATGCGCGGTGGGGGTTGGGGTGGCGAAACTCATGACTTGCCCTTTGCTGTGGCAGGCTTGGCGGAACCTTCCTCGCTGAGCAATAATTTCCGCGCCAAGACAAACAATAAAAGAGTGAGTCCGTATAAGATCAAGCCCAACGCCACCAACGACGATAAATAAAGCGGCGACGAGGCCTCGTTAAATTCATTGGCCAGGCTGGCCGGAATCGAGGTGCCAGGCCCAATCAAAGATTGCGGCAAACGATGGGCATTGCCAATGACAAAGGTCACCGCCATGGTTTCACCCAAAGCGCGGCCAAAGCCCAAGAAAATCCCCCCCAACACACCTTGGCGGGCCGAGGGCAGAATCACATGCCAAAATACTTCGCTCGTGGTTGCCCCCAAGCCATAGGCGGATTCGCGCAAGGCCGGCGGCACCGCGTCAAACGCCTCTAACATCACGGCGATGATATAGGGCAACACCATAATCGCCAGCACAATCGCCGCCGTCAGCAAGGAAATGCCACTGCCAGGCGCGGCAAAAATATGGGCAAAAATTGGGGCAAAGATAAAGCCTGCGCTCTCTTCCGCTCCCAATGCCAATAACACCGGATAAATCACTTGCTCAAGCCAGGGGGCGAGCAGATACAATCCCCAAAACCCGTAAATAATCGAGGGAATCCCAGCCAAAAGCTGGATGGTCAATGACAGGGGAAATTTCAGCCAGGAAGGTACCAATAAATTCAAGGCCATCGCCGCCCCGATGCTGAATGGCACCACCAGAATCAGGGCTATCACCGAGGTGAGCATACTGCCAATTAATTGCGGCAAGGCACCAAATTGTTCCTTGGTCGGACTCCAGCGACTCGACCATAAAAAACCAACGCCAAATTGCCGCCAACTCGGCCAGGATTCGATGATCAAGACCGCCAGGACGCTCAGGGTGAGCAAGCCCACCAACACCACCATAATGAAACTAAGCCCATAAAATCCCCGATCCGGCAGGGTGGCCCAGCTAAATTTAGGGTGCAAAAATCCAATCGGTTGCGGCGCGTCCTGCGCCCCAGAGTCGTCTGGTCCGGAGCCGCCTGGTCCAGCACCGCATGGCCCAGAGTCACCTGCCCCAGAGCCGACATCGCCCGAATTGCGGCGCCAGATGCGCTTTTGTTGCTGCGACGCTGTGGTCACGAATGGCTCCCTACCACCAGCATTAGGAAATTGACTTTCGTTGCCAAGCCATACCCTAAATTTTTCCTTCTGTCTAGCCAAGATAGTACTTCTGTCTTACCGCCCCTCAACTTCGCAAATTATCGATGCATCTCCCAAAGAGCGTCAGTAAGAAGGGGCGTCATTACCCGCAGATTTATGCCGCGAAGCGGCATAAATTGGTCGGGTAATCCCCCAGGAGTATTGGGGAATAATACGCCTGGGGGATTACCCGATTCGGACTGCAAGCGGATTCCCGCTTGCAGTCCGGCGGGTAATGACGCTCTCTTTTTTGCCGCTCTTGGTTGACGGGTAATGACGCTCTCTTTCTGACGCTCTGTGCGGCTATTTCGGCGGCCACAAAGGTTTGCCGCCACTGGTGAGATTGGCTTGCCAATTTTCTTCGACCTTGCTGACCACAGCCATCGGCAGGGCGGCGTAATCGAGATCATGGGCAATTTTTTGCCCATTGCGCATCGCCCAGCTAAAAAATTTCAACGCTGTGAGGCCGCGATCCATATTGGTCTGGTCACGCTGCATAAGGACAAAACTGACCGCCGTGATCGGCCAGGATTTCGCCCCGGCTTGATCGGTTAAGGTCATGCGGAACCCTGGGGCCTTGTCCCAATTGGCGTTGGCGGCGGCGGCCTCGTAACTGGCGAGATTCGGTTTGGGATATAGCCCGTCACGATTTTCCACCAGGGCATAATCTAAGCCCTCGTCTATCACATAGGCATAATCGACATAGCCAATCGCTCCTGGCACACGTTTGATCAAGGTGGCAATGCCGTCATTGCCTTTGGCCCCGATGCCGGTGGGCCAGGATAATGTGCTGCCAACGCCAATTTTGTCGCGCCATTCGGGACTTTTTTTGGCCAGATAATCCGAGAAATTATAGCTGGTGCCAGAACCATCATTGCGGAACAACACCTTGATGGGCTGGTTGGGCAGAACAAGATTAGGGTTAAGTTTGCGGATGCGGTTATCGCCCCAATTGATGATTTTGCCCATAAAAATGTCGGCCAGTACGGCACCGGTCAATTTCATCTCGCCGCTTTTGATGCCGTTAACATTAATCGCGGGTACGATGCCGCCAATAATAATCGGAAATTGCAAAACCGCATTTTGATCTTGCCACTCCAAAGTTTGCGGAATGTCCGAGGCGGCAAAATCCACCGCTTTGGCCGCTATTTGTTTCAGCCCGCCGGACGAGCCCACCGGTTGGTATTTTAAGCCCACCGCGGCAAAGGTTTTATAGGCCTCGGCCCAGCGGCTATAAGCATGAAAAGGAAAGGTCGCCCCGGCCCCGGTAATATCGGCGGCGGCTTTGGCGATGGGAGCGGTTGCCAAACTGACCAAGGCAATCATGGTCGCGCATAAAATATTGGACGCAAATTTAGGCACGAAAAATCGGGTTGACATGATCTCTTATCCTCTGAGTTAAGGCTTGAGTCTAAGGGCTGGCTTGCCATTAAACATTCTGGCCTAATCTTACGCCATTATGGTTAAGAACTGGTGGAGAGGATAATTTTTGCGGCGGCTTGATTGTGTCGGCGCGCACCTAAAGCGCGTCATAAACTTTTTTGACTTGTCCGGAGTTTCCCTAAGGAGAGTCAGAATAAGTCGAAAAACGCTTATGACCCCCCCTTCTTTAGAAGGGGGGGATAGAAAAGTTTGGCGAGTGCTTACGAGCCAAAGCTTTTCTTGGGGGGGTTGGTATAATAGCTTGATTCTATTAACATATTTTCTACATCACAACCCCCCCAAGTTTCGCTAAGTTGCTTCGCAACTAAGCTCAACTATCCCCCCCTTCTAAAGAAGGGGGGGTAAAACTAGACTTATTCAGACCTTCCTTAGGTAGGGGGGGTCGTAAAGGCGAATTGTCAAGGACACGGAGTATATTAATCCCCCAACGGTAATTTGGGATCAAACACATTCATGCGGTTGAGACTTTGTTTGATGCGGCGGAGATTTTCCAAGGCTTCGCTGCCGCGAATTTCGGCAACCAAGGTGGCAATCATGTCGATCACCGCCAACAGCGCATAACGCGACGGCGAGGGTTTATAAATATTCCCGTCTTCTTCGACATCGAGATTAATAACCAAATCTGCCGTGGCCGCCAATTCCGACCCCAAAGCGGTAATTGCCACGGTTTTGCCGCCATAATGCCGCGCCAAGCCCAAGGCATCGATCACCGACCGCGCATAGCCCGACCGCGAAAATCCCACCACCACCGTGCCAGGGCGGCTTACGGCCGCATTTAACACTTGTAATTGCCCATCGATTTGAGCGACCGAAGCCAAGCCCAGGCGAAACAGGCGGTTTTGCAATTCCACCGCCGCCATGGACGAAGTGCCGCCGGAACCAAAGCAAAAAATTTGCTGGGCGGCGGCAATCAATTCGGCAACTTGTTGGAGTTTCGCGCCATCGACGCTATCGCGGGTGGCGGTAATGGCGGCCACCGCACCGGCGGCGACAATATGGGCAATTTCCGACTGATCTTGGTGGCGCGGCGGCGGTGTCGGTTGTAGATATGCCCGCCCCACCGCCAAGGCCTGCGTCAGGCGGTATTTGAAATCGCGGCTGGACTCACACCCCAAATGACGGCAAAAGCGGGTGATGGTCGCCTCGGACACCTGGGCGCGTTCGGCCAAAGCCGCCATCGGTGCTGTGGCAGCAAATTCTGCATTTTCCAAGATGGTCGCGGCAATGCGCTGATCGAGCGCGTCCCCCTCCCCCGCCTGGTGCTGCCGTGCCAAACGCGTCAGCACGGCGATAATATCCTGTAATTTGGCTTGAGGTGCGGCAGGGGGGGGCATGGCAGGGGGGGGGCATGGTTTTATGATTTTATGCGGGTGACATCGAGTTTGATCTGATCGTCGCGCCGGACCAAGCCTTAGAACCGGAAGCCAACGCCAAACAGGAAATTATAAGCCGAGAAACTGTCCTGGCCGGTATTGCTTGATAAATTATTGCCACTGACATTGGAATTGGTGGCCGAATTGGAGCTGTAACTAAAATAATTCGCCTCGACCAACCCATAAACGCGACCGGATAAAAAGCGTTTAACCCCAGCCCCGATCACATATCCCGATTCGGTGGCCTTGGCATTGCGCAACGTGCTGGTGACATAGGTGGCCTGGGCAAAACCGCCTTTGCCGTAAATCAATGTCAGCTCGTCAATGGCATAAGCCGGGGCAACATAAATCGAGAAATTATTTAATGCGTTATATTTATCACCATTGGCGAAATTGCTGGCAATTGAACCGCTATAAGGTGCCGGGTCAGATGCTTGCAGTTGATAAGCGAATCCCGCGCCAATCATATAATGATCCACAATCGTGGTCATAAATCCGCCATCCAGCACAATCGCCAGGCCGCTTGAATCGCTGCCATTCACGGTGGTGGTGACCGTGGCGGCACCCGTGCCGGAAGTGGTATAGCTTGAGGTCACCGAATTGGTTTCGCTGCCAATATCGACGTTGATAAACCAGCCATTAAACCGTGAGTTAAAATTGACAGGCGGCGGATTGGCGGCCTGGTTGGTACCCTGGCTTGTCCCAGCGGGCGGCAGCGGTGGCGCGGGCTGCTGCGCCTTTATCGCCGTAATGGGTATGAATAACGCCACCACACCCAGACCGAGCGCGAGGGTCGTCGCACGAAATTTAGAGGGAAAAGTCATTGATTGCTCAGGCAAAAATTGGGGGAAAATTGAACACGGCACGGCCCTACTGATTTAGATTTGCCCATTATATCATGCGGCACATCATAAAGCCATATACTTGATAAGGAAGGTCTGAATAAGCCTAGTTTTACCCCCCCTTCTTTAGGAAGGTCTGAATAAGTCTAGTTTTACCCCCCCTTCTTTAGGGAAGGTCTGAATAAGCCTAGTTTTACCCCCCCTTCTTTAGGGAAGGTCTGAATAAGCCTAGTTTTACCCCC
>JASGCR010000110.1:150-7087 GCA_030054015.1 Candidatus Symbiobacter sp.
CCTTCGACAGCGAAATCCGCTTGCAGTCCGGCGGGTAATGACGCTCTTCCTTCGACAGCGAAACCCGCTTGCAGTCCGGCGGGTAATGACGCTCTTCCTTCGAGAGCGAAACCCGCTTGCAGTCCGGCGGGTAATGACGCTCTTCCTTCGACAGCGAAATCCGCTTGCAGTCCGGCGGGTAATGACGCTCTTCCTTCGAGAGCGAAACCCGCTATTCGGCGACGGGTTTTATTGACAGTCGCCTTTATATCTTGATATTCTGTATGCGCAACGGGCGAATGCGGGTCATTAGTTTGCGCAAAGCCAATCAGCGTGAGGTGCGGAATTATGTCGAACAGAAACGTTAAATCTTTTATCGGGCGCAACCCGCTGCCGATCATGCCCACCGATGCCGAAGATGCGGCGATTAATCGGGGCATTGCCGCCGACCCAGAAAATCCGGAGTTAGATGCGGCCTGGTTTGCCGCCGCCCGTCCGGCCAGCGAGGTTCTGCCGCCCGCATTTTTCGCCAAATTAACGGCGGGTTCGCCCCACGCGGCTTAGGCACTTAACAAGCTCACCCCGTGGGTGCGTTCACCCCGTGGGTGCGATGGGGGCTTGCTGGGACAGGGCATGGAGTACATTCACCGGCGGAATGCGGTGCATTTCGGGGCCGCCAAATTGCTTGGCATCAAGGACCAAGCCCTTTTTCGTCCAGGGCGCGTTTTCAAGCGGATCGGTCGGGCCAAACAGCGATAATAACGGAATATCGGCGGCCGCAATCAATTCCGATGCCAGATGATCGCTCGCCAAACCGATGTGACAGCGTTCCAGCAAAGCAATGGTAAAATCATAACGATACTCATACGGCCGGGCATAAGGATGTTGTAACGGAAACAAGGCGGTGGGTACCTGGGCCGATAATTTGGGCTGCAGGGCGGCTTCTTCGGGGCCAAGCAAAAATATAGGCACTTGACCATTGGCGGCCACGCCGATAGCGACCTGGACATAATATTCCAGCGGCCAGCGCGTTGCCCCATTGCCGCCTGGGGCCAAAGCCACATAATAATAGCCCGGTCGCAAAATCCGCGCCGCCATATCCAGCACATCGGCCTTAAAGTTAAAACGCAGCCGCGTCTCCGGCGTGGCCCCGCCGAGCAAAGATTGTATCGCCGCCAACCACCGCCCCACCCGATGCGGATGCAAATTCCCGCCTGGTGGGGGGGTATTGACATTCACCGCCACCCCGCCTTGGGTGACCCAATGCGACAGCAACCAGGATGAAAATTTGCCGTCGCTGTTTTCGATCAGCACATCGAATTTCTCGCGTCTGGCTTGGGGGAGCAAATTTTTGGCGGCCATGGCAAGCGGATCGCCCACCGCCTCCAAGCGCGTCAGCATCCCGGTTAATAACGGGGCCAATAAAGGCGTGCCGTAAATGGAGGGCTGGCGCGACAACCACACAATCTCGCTGCCGCCAAAATGGTAACGCAGGGCGCGGATAAACGGCAAATTGGCGAGGCCGGAACGGTACGTGTCGCCGTCGCTGTAAATTGCGATTTTTTTTATCGCTGATGCCTCCATAAAATATCCCCTAACGACATTGTGTTTTCACCGATATTGGCATAATTATAGCGTCATGACGCGAAATTTTGTAAAAATGCACGGACTTGGCAATGATTTTGTCGTGATCGATCATCGATTCGGTGGCGATCATTTAGACCTGGCCGAAATTTCTTTAATTTGTGATCGGCGATACGGCGTTGGCTGTGACCAGTTGATTGTGCTGGAGCCGCCGCCCACCCCGCGACATCAGGCCTTTATGCGGATTTACAATCCCGATGGGTCGGAGGCGGAGTCCTGTGGCAATGCCGCCCGCTGTGTCGCTAAATTATTAACCGAAGAAGATAAAGTAAAGGAAGCTCTGAATAAGCCGCCAAAACAAAAAAATGGCATTTGCGAGCGGGCGGCTTCGCCCGCGAAGCAATCCAGTAGCATCCTGAGATTGCAAGATTTTTCTGGATTGCTTCGCAGCTTCCTGCTTCGCCTTCGGCTCGCAGCTAAAGGCCGCGCTCGCAAATGCGGGTCTCTTCTGGCAAAAAGGGGGCTTATGCAGACCTTCCTAAAGAAACCATTTGATCGCGGGTTTTTGGCAACCAAGGGCGGGGAATTAGAATTTATCAATTTTCGGGATGGGATTTACCAGGTGGACATGCCGATTCCACGTTGGGGTTG
This sequence comes from Candidatus Symbiobacter sp., assembly GCA_030054015.1. Lineage (GTDB taxonomy): Bacteria > Pseudomonadota > Alphaproteobacteria > Elsterales > Elsteraceae > JASGCR01. Next base: position 2,365 of record JASGCR010000110.1, read on the forward strand.
GAGTGATATTCCGTTGACGGGAACGCCACCCAAAGTCACCGATCCAACTTTAGAAATCGACCGCGCTTGGACAGACCCTAAATGGGGGGTGTTAAAAAACCCCACCGCGACCAATATGGGCAATCCGCATGTGACATTTTTTGTCGCGGATGTCGATGCCATCGAGATCAAAAAATTGGGGCCAATGATTGAACATGATCCCTTGTTCCCGGAACGGGTCAATGTCGGAATCGCGCAAATCATTGACCGTGCCACCATCCGTCTGCGGGTGTGGGAACGCGGCGCGGGACTGACTCTGGCCTGTGGCAGTGGGGCCTGTGCCGCCATGGTCGCGGCGGTACGGCGGGGATTGGTTGACCGCAAAGCCACCCTTAAATTAGACGGGGGCGATTTATCGATTGCCTGGGAGTCCCCCGCATCGCCGGTTTTGATGACCGGTGCGGCGACATTGGCGTATCGCGGTACCTGGGACGATGACGGAGGCCGCCCTTGACTGAAATGACCCTCATGGCGGAACAGGCGGAATCGGCGGAATTTACGGACGATAATACGCCCATCTCCCCCTCCCCCTCCCCCATCACCGAAAAAATCGGCAAAAATTTGTCGGTCATAACTTTTGGCTGTCGCCTTAATTTTTTCGAGTCGGAAGTGATTAAGGGCTTGGCGATTGACAAGGAACCAGACGCGCCGCCGATGATCGTGATCAACAGCTGCGCCGTCACGGCCGAGGCCGAACGCCAACTCCGCCAAGCCATTCGCAAAGCCCGCCGCACCCATCCTGGCGCCAAAATTATCGTCACCGGCTGTGCCGCCCAAATCGACCCCGAAAAATATGCCGCCATGCCGGAAATTGACCGCGTGATTGGCAATTTGGAAAAATTTTTGCCCGCATCCTATCAAAATTGGTCGTTGGCACCCCTATTGGCACCCCTATTGGCACCCCAAAAAGACGATAAACTGGCCGATGGCATGAATGCCAAAAAAATGGTCGCGGATATTATGCAGGTGCGTGAACACACCCCCCATTTAATTGATGGGTTTGATGGCCGCGCCCGTGCCTTTATCGAGGTGCAACAAGGCTGTGATCATCGTTGCAGCTTTTGCATCATTCCGTTTGGTCGCGGCAATAACCGCTCGGTGGCGTTGGGGCCGATTATCACCCAAATCCGCCATTTGGTCGCGCGCGGCTGTCAAGAAATTGTCTTAACTGGCGTGGATTTGGCCTCGTGGGGAGCGGATTTGCCTGGCTATGGCCAGGGGGTGCCGCGCCTGGGCGATATGGTGCGGCGGATATTGCGCCTGGTGCCGGAATTGCCGCGTTTGCGCCTGTCCTCGCTCGATCCCGCCGCGATAGATGAAGAAATGTGGCGCATCCTGGCCGAGGAACCGCGTTTGATGCCGCATCTGCATCTCAGCATCCAATCCGGGCATGATCTGATTTTGAAGCGCATGAAACGCCGCCATCTTTCCGCCCAGGTGGTGGAGGTGGTTGCCCGCGCCCGCGCCGCCCGCCCCGACATCGCCATCGGGGGTGATTTTATCGCCGGCTTCCCGACCGAGAGCGAGGAACATGCGGCGGCCACGCGCGATTTAATTGGGCAATGCGGGATTAATTTTTTGCATGTGTTTCCCTATTCGCCGCGTCCCGGCACCCCAGCCGCACGGATGCCGCAACTCCCCCCCGCTTTGATTGCGGCGCGGGCGGCGCGGTTGCGGGACTTGGCGGCAACCATGCGCGATGATTTTTTGCAAAGCCGCCAAGGGAAAAGCGAAGAAATTTTGTGGGAATCCGAAAATTTTGGTCATACCCAGCATTTCGCCGATTTCTCTTTGGCGGCGGGAACCAATCGGCGCGGCATCACCGGCACCCTGGGTCGGGTAGTGGTCACCGGCCAGGCGGATGGTAAATTAATCGGTCATATATCATGAATTTTGCGGAAAAATTGCGGCAGAACTTGGCGAAATCGGCCAGGAATTTGCTCGGCGGGTTAAAATCAAGCTTTGGCGGCGGGAAAATCGATGCGTCCACCTGGCAAGAATTGGAGGAAACCCTCATCCGTGCCGATTTCGGGCCAAAATTTGCCGCATCCATGATTCTTGCGTTAAAATCAGACCGCGAGCTTGCGCATTTAGACGGCATAGCCGAAAAAATCGCGGCCAAAATCGAAATGATTTTATCTCCTCTGGCCCAACCTTTGTCACTTGCCCCGCATAACGGAAAAAAAATTATTTTGGTCACGGGCGTGAATGGCAGTGGCAAAACCACCTCTATCGGCAAATTGGCTTTTTCTTTGCAACAAAATTATAGGCAAAATAATGGCGGAAAAAACCCCAAAATCATGCTCGTCGCCGCCGATACGTTTCGCGCCGCCGCCGTCAGCCAATTGCAAATTTGGGCTGAGCGCACCGGCGTGACCTGTGTTACCGCCGCCGCCGCCAGCGATCCCGCCGCTTTGGTGTTCCAAGCTCTTGACCGCGCCAAAGCCGAAAATTACGATCTGGTGTTGATTGACACAGCGGGGCGGCTCAACAACAACCAGGGTCTGATGGATGAATTGGGTAAAATTTTGCGGGTGATCAAAAAGCACGATGAAACCGCCCCCCATCACAGTATTTTGGTCTTGGATGCCACGATTGGTCAAAATGCCATCAACCAAGTAACCCAATTCCAAGCCCAGGCCGCCCTTAACGGTTTGATCATCACCAAATTAGATGGCACCGCCAAGGCCGGGATACTCGTCGATCTGGCGGAACGCTTTGCTTTGCCGATTTACGCGATTGGGGTGGGCGAGGGCATTGACGATTTACATCCGTTTGATGCGCGGGAATTTGCTCGCAATTTATTGGACTTGCCGCCGGTGGCCTAAGCCGCGCGATTTCCCTCCCCAAAAAAAAGGGCAGACCTGGCGGCCTGCCCTTCATAGTTTTATTCCAATTTATTCCAATCACTCGAACGATTAACGGAACAAAGTAGTCAGAATATTCGGCGATTGATTGGCAATGCTCAGGGCCTGAGTTGACAATTGTTGTTTGACCTGCAACGCGGTCAATTTGGCACTTTCTTGCGCCAGATCGGCATCAACCAAGGCGCCCAAACCGGTCGACAAGGCATTACGAATGGACACGTTGAAATCCAATTGCTGCGTGACGCGGCTGTTCAAAGCCCCAATATAGTTCAGCACGGTCGAGGTGCTGTTTTGGATGCGGTCGAACGTTCCCGCATAACCCGAAGTGGCCGTGGAAGGGGTCAGGAATTGCTGCACCGATGCGGCCGCCGATGCCACATTGGTCGTACCCGCCGCAACGGCGGCATTCCAAGTCGTTAATTCGGTTTGGATGCTCGCGAGGGCTGAATAAGCCGAATCACCCGTACCATTGACACCAATCAAAGCCGCCGACGTACCGCTCACCGCAATGGTGTTGCCCGAACCATCCGCCAAGACTTGGAAGGATTGGGTCGTGCTGAGCAGGTTGGTGCCGTTATAGGACGAACCATTCACGGAAGAGTTCACCGACGCTGTCAAGGTGTTATATTGTTGAACATATTGGCTGTATTGGGTCGCCGTCAGACCTTGCGAGCTTAAGTGCGTCAAGACCGTACGAATGTCCGACAAGGTATTGGAAACGGCGGTCGCGCCCGCATTCGCGGTTTGCAACGCACCCGAAAAATTCCCCAATTCTGCCGTCGCCGCCGTGTTGCCAGCAATATCGCTGCGCACGAGCTGAGCCACGCCGAACACCGCGCCATTATCAAACGCATCCGCCACGGTATAACCGGTGCTGACCCGTTTTTGGGTGGCTTCTAATTGATGTTGTACGGAGGTGAGGTTTTGCAGGGCAACGAAAGAGCCCGGATTGGTATTGATCGTTGTTGTCATTGTTGTGTCCCCTTTGGAAAATAAAATCACGGCTTTTTGCCGCGATGTAAAAATATCAAATTCCTTTCATTGCGGCAAGGAGAATCTGCACAATTTTAACGATAAAGTCTCTGATTACTTTACCAACCCTTCGTTTTTATTGATTACATCTTGGAATTGAAGATAAATATTGAGTCATTTTTCGTCAAATACTTAAGATTGTGTTTTTGTTTTCTTTGCGGACGTAAATTTTTTATTAACCCTAAGTTCCGGCATTTCTTTGTTGTTGACAGAAGGGCGCGAGAGGCCTAAAACCAATCCTGCATACGTCGTGCAACTTCAGCCCCGATGTCTCTGGCACTGTGTTTATCTCGGTGCTTGAGGAAATGACTCGTTTTGACGGGTGGCAAGCGCGGAAGGGTGGCCGAGAGGCTGAAGGCGGCGGTTTGCTAAACCGTTATACGGGTTAAACCGTATCGTGGGTTCGAATCCCATCCCTTCCGCCATTTTCCTTAGAGCCTGTGCGAAAATTATTGTTGTGCAAAATCAAGAGGTTAGTAGACGGAAGGTTTTCAACATTTAACATCAATCCCTCATTGCCGCCAAGCTGCGAAGCAGCTTGAGCTGGCAATCCATTCGGGGGGTGCGGGGGGCGTAAGCCCACCGCCTAACATGCCGCATTTGCTTGGTTTTTAGCAAATACGGATAATTTATGTGGTGGGCATGACCCCCCCACACCCCCCGGCTGGTTTTCCCCCAACCAATGTCTGGCGACATTGGTCGGGGGAAAGCCCCCAGGAGTATTGTTCCTTAAGGAACCTCTGAACAAGTCCTAAGAGTGTCATTCTGAGCGTCGCCGCGCTTGG
>JASGCR010000111.1 GCA_030054015.1 Candidatus Symbiobacter sp.
CAAAAAGAGAGCGTCATTACCCGCCACATTATCCGTTTACGGATAATGTGAGTCGGGGCCTGTCCCCCGCCCGTGACGTAAGTCACGGGTCGGGGGAAAGCCCCCAGGAGTATTATTCCCCAAAACTCCTGGGGGATTGCCCGACCGCAAGCGCGGCGGGCAATGACGCTCCTTTTTTTAGGACTTATTGAGACCATCCCATAAGGAGCCACCCTCGTGATCCCTGAAAAAAATGTTTCACGTGAAACATCGAAAACCGAGACGATATTTGCAGTGGCGACACCGCCGGGACGCTCGGCCTTGGCGGTGATACGCCTGACGGGGCCGGATGTGCTGACCGCCCTGACCGCGATGACGGGAAGGGAAACCCTGCCGCCGCGCCAGGCCTGCCTGCTCAAACTGCGCGAGTTCGCTGCCAAAGATATATCATCAAACCGCGTGGCTTTAACCCCCTATGATGCCAAAAATCCGATCATAGACCAGGCTTTGGTGATTTTTTTTCCCGGGCCCGCCAGTGAAACCGGCGAAGATTGCCTGGAAATACATCCCCACGGCAGCCCGAATGTGATTGCCAGCTTGTGTCATGCGCTGGGGCAATTGCCCAATTTCCGCCTAGCCGAGCCGGGCGAATTTATCCGCCGCGCCTTTATGAACGGCAAAATGGATTTGACCGCGATTGAAGGGGTGGCGGATTTACTGGCCGCCGATACTGACCGCCAACGTCGCCAAGCCTTGCGGCAAATGCAGGGCGGCCTGCGGCAAAAAATTGAACAATGGCGGGGGAATTTGTTGCGGGCTTTGGCCTATATCGAAGCCAGCATCGATTTTGTCGACGAAGAATTGCCCGGACAATTGCCGGCCCAGGCCCGTCAGATTGCGGCCCAAACCCAGAGCGAGATCGGCCAGGCCTTGGCATCGTCGCATCAGGGCGAAATCGTACGCACCGGCTTTCAGATTGCCCTGGTGGGCGCGCCCAATGTCGGCAAATCAACCTTGCTCAATCATTTGGCGTCACGCGAGGCGGCGATTGTCTCGCCGATTGCTGGCACCACCCGCGATGCCATTTCGGTTGATCTTGATTGGTCGGGATTTCGCGTCACCCTCACCGATACCGCGGGTTTGCGGGCATCCGAGGATGTGATTGAAAAAATCGGCATGGCAAAAAGCCGCCAAGCCGCCGCCGCCGCCGATCTTTTATTGGTCATGGTTGAAGCCCATGATCCGCCTGAACTCAGCGATGAAATTTTGGCGATTTTGGCGCAAAATCCCAACGCGATTTTGGTGGTCAGCAAATGCGATTTTCTCAGCGACCGCCAGGGGGAAAACATCTTATCGCAGCTCAGAATTTTGACCAAACATGATGCCAGGGAATTTTTTTGCCTCGCCTTACCGCCCAATCAACCCAATATCGCCGCCAAAAATTGCGAAAACCTTATCGCCGTCATTGTGAACCGGATCAAACGCGCCACCCAACTGGCCGAAGATGGGGCGGTGATCACCCGCCAGCGTCACCGCCAGGCTTTGGAAATTGTTAATAATGCGTTACTGGCGGTGGGTGGGACGGATCGCCAGGATGGTTTGGAAATCACCGCCGAATCCTTGCGCCGCGCCGTCACTTCATTGGATAAAATCACCGGCCGCGTCGCCTTTGACGACATGATGTCGCTGATTTTTGGTGAGTTTTGTTTGGGGAAGTAGCGGTATAGAGGAAAGGGTGCCAAAAAAGGAAGCGTCATTACCCGCCGGACTGCAAGCGGGAATCCGCTTGCAGTCCGAGTCGGGTAATCCCCCAGGAGTTTTGGGGAATAATACTCCTGGGGGATTCCCCGACTCGCGCCGTCCGTTACACGGACAGCGCGGCGGGGAATGACGCTCTTTTTGGGACTGACATAGATAATTTTAAAGTAAATCTTTTGGAAACGGGGTATATTGGTTTGGTGAGTCAAATCTGACTGGCTGGGATGCAGTTGGGTTATGTATTGCATCATTGACGTCGATTATTTCAGGGCTAACTTTGCGCAGGTAGTCACCATGACCCCCTTATCTTATTTCCTAATTTGTGAATCATTATTAATGGGGTTGGTTGTTTTTCTCGCCACCAGGCAGCGTGGTGGGAAAGAACCTTAATTTTTTATTGGTTTTTTTTATAAAGCCAGCTTGGGGAAGGTCTGATAAAGTCCTAAAAAAGAGAGCGTCAAAAAAAAGAGCGTCATCACCCGCCGCCTACGAAAAAAATGTTTCACGTGAAACATTTTGCCCATCCCACGCCCATTTGATCAAGTGACAAAGCGGCAAAAACCCGCTATAGAATGGGCTATGGGCAATATTGACACAGATTCTCTGAAAATTTCACACCACACTGAAAGAAATTTGGTGGTGGTGGGGGGGGGTCATGCCGGTTGTGAAGCGGCGGCGGCGGCGGCACGCATGGGGGCGCGGGTGATCTTGCTTACCCACAATCCGGCGACGATTGGCGAAATGAGTTGCAACCCGGCCATTGGCGGCCTGGGCAAAGGTCATTTGGTGCGCGAAATTGACGCGCTAGATGGGGTCATGGCGCGGGCGATTGACCGCGCGGGCATTCAATTTAAGATGCTGAATCGCAGCAAAGGGCCAGCGGTGCAGGGGCCACGCGCCCAGGCCGACCGCCGCCTGTATCGCCAGGCGATGCAAGAAATCCTTATGGAATACGACAATTTAACCCTTATGGCGGGGGCGGCGGCGGATTTGGTTTTGGATCGGGATGGGCATTTGGCTGGGATTGTGACCGAAACCGGGCAAACCATCCCCTGCCGTGCCGCCATTATCACCACCGGCACGTTTTTGGGGGGATTGATCCATATTGGAACCGACAAAATTCCGGCCGGGCGGGTGGGGGAAGCCCCCTCAATGGCTTTGGCGCAAAGGCTGCGCGCCTTGGGTCTGCCGATGGGACGATTGAAAACCGGTACGCCGCCGCGCCTGGATGGCAAAACGATTGATTGGTCGGGACTCGGCAAACAAATAGGCGACATTCCGCCGCAGCCATTTTCCTTTATGACCGATGTGATTACCACGCCGCAAATTGCCTGTGGCATCACCGCCACCACGGACAAAACCCACCAGGTGATTCAGGCGAATTTGCACCACGCCCCGCTGTTTAGCGGCCAGATCGAGGGGATTGGCCCACGTTATTGCCCCTCGATTGAGGATAAAATCGTCCGCTTCGCCGATAAATCGAGTCACCAGATTTTCCTGGAACCCGAAGGGCTGGATGACGACACCGTCTATCCCAATGGCATTTCGACCTCGCTGCCAAAATTTGTCCAGGATTTGGTGGTGGCAAGCATCCCCGGCCTGGAACAGGCGCGGATTATCCGCCACGGCTATGCGATTGAATATGATTATCTCGATCCCCGCGCCTTGCATAACGGATTGGGGTTAAAGGCGATCCCAGGCCTGTTTCTGGCCGGGCAAATTAACGGCACGACGGGGTATGAAGAGGCTGCGGGGCAGGGATTGGTGGCCGGGATTAATGCCGCCATATCGCTGGGGTTTGACGAAGGCGGAGCGGCGGAGGCCAAAAAATGGTTCAGTCCCGACCGCACCCAATCTTATTTGGGCGTGATGATCGATGATTTGATCACCAAGGGGGCGGACGAGCCTTATCGCATGTTTACCTCACGCGCCGAATATCGGCTGCGTCTTCGCGCCGATAATGCCGATTTGCGGCTCACGCCGATGGGTGTGACGGCGGGATGTGTGGGCACGGCGCGGCAGCAAAAATTCGCCGCGCGGGCGGCGGAAATGGCGGCGGCCAAAACCCAATCCGAGCAATGGCGCATCAGCCCGTCGGAATTGGCGCGGATGGGGTTCGAGGTGCGACAAGATGGTATTATGCGCACCGCCTTTGATGTGTTGCGCCTGCCCAATATTGGCCTTGATGGGGTGAGCAAAATTTGGCCGGAAATGGCGAGATATAGCGAACAAACCCGCCAAGGCCTGGCCGCCGAATCGCTTTATGCGACATTTTTGGCCCGGCAGGATGAGGATATTGCCGATTTCCACCAGGATGAAAGCCTGGCTTTGCCGCCCGATCTTGATTTTGCCGCAATTGGCAGCCTGTCGACCGAAATTCGAGAGAAACTCACCCGCATCCGCCCGGCCAATTTAGGCGCGGCGGCACGGATACCGGGCATGACTCCCGCCGCCGTCACGGCCTTGTTAAGATATGTCGAAAGCGGGCGGGTGCGTGACCGCGCCGCCGTTCCCGCCCGCGCCCCCGACCGCGCCCCAACCCGCGCCCCTGACCGCGCCCCTGACCACTCTCCCGCGCAAAAATGGGGGACGTGATGTGATGGATACGGAAATTTCCCCCCCCCTGCTTAACCACGACATTGACCCAGATTTGGCTCGGATGGGAAAGGCACAGATTTGTCCCGATACGGCGGCAGAATTTCTTCAATCTTGGCCATTAACCCCGGTGCAAGCAGAATCATTCCGCCTTTATGGAGAAATCTTAGCGGCGACTCAGAAAAAATTGAATCTGATCAGCAATGCGACACTGGATAAAATGTGGTCGCGGCATTTTCATGATTCGGCGCAATTGCTGCCGATTTTGGCGGGATTAGAGCGTACCAGCCAACCAGCAACCGATGCGACCCAACCTTGGTTGCTCGATTTGGGTTCGGGGGCGGGATTTCCTGGCCTGGTGTTGGCGATGTTAAGCGGCAAATCGGTGCATCTGGTCGAGGCCAACCCGCACAAAGCCCAATTTTTACGCGATGTGGTCACCGCCACGCACTTAACCAATGTGACCTTGCATGGCTGTAAAATTATGGCCATGCCGCCTTTATCGCCCGCTTATGTCACAGCCCGCGCTTTGGCCCCGTTAAACCAACTTTTGCCCCTGGCCGCCCATATAAAATCAAGGATGCCTAAATCAAAACCACCAGAATTATTGACCGAACCGCCAGTTTTTATCTTTCCCAAAGGAAAAACCTGGCAAACGGAAATAAATATCGCTCGCAATGAATGGAAATTTACTTATAATACGGTAAAAAGCTGCACCGATCCTGAGTCAGAGATCATCATTATTAAGGAGTTCCACCGTGTCCATCGGCAAAAAAACGCGCATCATCGCCATCGTTAATCAAAAAGGTGGGGTCGGGAAAACCACCACGGCGGTGAATCTGGCCACCGGATTGGCGGCATCCCAGGTGCGTACCTTGGTGATTGATCTTGACCCGCAAGGCAATGCCTCAACCGGGCTTGGGATTGACCGCGCCCATCGTGCGACCACATCGTACCAGGTGCTGCTGAAACAAGCCTCGCTCGCCGCCGCGATTCAAACGACTTTGGTGCCGATGTTGGATGTGATACCGGCCTCGGTCGATTTGTCGGGGGCGGAAATTGAATTGGTCGATGATGGCAAACGCGAGCATCGTTTGCGCGATGTCTTGGCACTTGCCGCGCTGGATTATGAATTTGTCTTTATCGATTGCCCGCCTTCTTTGGGTTTGCTCACGGTCAATGCGCTGGTGGCGGCGGATGCGGTGCTGGTGCCGTTGCAATGCGAGTTTTATGCCCTCGAAGGCTTGTCGCATTTGATCCGCACGATTGAGCGGGTGAAACGCAATTTGAATCCGCGCTTGGAAATCCAGGGGGTGGTGCTGACCATGTTTGACGGACGCAATAATTTATCGGGGCAGGTGGCCGCCGATGTGCGGGGACATTTTGGCGACAAGGTTTATGAGACGATGATCCCGCGCAATGTGCGGGTGTCCGAAGCCCCATCATTCGGAAAACCTGTGATGCTGTATGATTTTCAATCGGCGGGAGCGCAAGCCTATGCCCATTTGGCTGGCGAAGTATTGCGACGCGAAGGACGGAGAGTGGCGTGACCCCCAATGACGAAGCCCGTAAACGTGGATTAGGCCGTGGATTATCTTCGTTGCTTGGCGAAGATGATGCGGCCCCAGTATCGGTGTCGCCGCAAGCGATTTCGCGCTTACCGATTGATCTTTTGCTGCCCAATCCGTGGCAACCGCGCCAGGTCTTTAACCCCGAAGCGATGGAAAGCCTGGTCGCCTCGGTGCGAGAACGCGGCGTGATTCAGCCGATTTTGGTGCGGGCGAGCCAGGATCAGCCCGGCCATTACCAAATTATTGCCGGCGAACGGCGGTGGCGGGCGGCCCAGGCGGCAAAATTACACGAAATTCCGGTGGTGGTGCGGCAATTAAGCGATTCCGAGGCGTTGGAATTGGCTTTGATTGAAAACATCCAACGGTCGGATTTATCGCCGCTCGAAGAAGCCAAGGCCTATCGCCGCCTGATGGATGAATTTCACCACACCCAGGAAATATTGGCGCAATCATTGGGGAAATCGCGCAGCCACATTGCCAATAGCTTGCGCCTTTTATCGCTTCCCGAATCGGTGCAAAAATTAATCGAACAGGGGAAATTATCGAGCGGCCATGCCCGCGCCTTGATCACCGCACCCGACCCGGTTTTGCTTGCGGAACAAGTCATTGCCCTCGATTTATCGGTGCGCGAAACCGAGAAACTGGCGCAACAAGCCAAAGGAAAATCGCCCCGCGACGCCTCTTTGCCAAGCGCGGATGAGGGGGCGGAGCAGCCCCAAACCGGGTTCCCCCTGGGTCACCCCCAGGGTCGCGCCCTGGGCCAGGCCTCGTCCTTTGGCAAGCCCGCCCATCCGACCCCGTCCCCGCCTAATCCCAATCAGGGGCATATCGATGCCGACCGCCAGGCCCTGGAGCGTGATCTCAGTAATTTGATGGGGCTTAAGGTCGCCATTGATCATCGCGGTCAGGGCGGAAAAATTAGCGTTTATTATGAGAATCTTGACCAATTAGATGCCATTGTTATCCGCTTAAACCACGCGCCGGGGAAGAATTGACGCTCTTTCGTTCGAGCGACCAGAAAGCAAGAGCGTAAAAAAGAGAGCGTCATTACCCGCCGCGCAGCCAAAGAGCGGTAAAAAGAGAGCGTAATTACCCGCCGCGCAGCCAAAGAGCGGCAAAAAAGGGGGCGTCATTACCCGCCGCGCAGCCAAAGAGCGGCAAAAAAGGGAGCGTCATTAC
>JASGCR010000112.1:0-6567 GCA_030054015.1 Candidatus Symbiobacter sp.
TTAGTCGGCGCGGCGGAGAAGGCCTGAATAATTTGCGCAATTGAGGGGTGGTAAGCCAATGTTGTTATTGCTCATGCTAATGCTTGGTCAAAGCCCCAAAACTGGTTTCCAATTTCGCCAAATCGGCCAGCGGGATATGGCAATTAATCACATGACCCTCCGCACTGATTTGCGAGGGGGGCAGGGTGGTGTCGCAGATCGCTCCGACTTTGCGGTGGCATCGCGTGGCAAAGCGGCATCCGGCGGGTACATTAATCGGGCTGGGGATTTCACCCGACAGACGTACGCGCGGTTGCTGCGCCGTGGGATCGGCGATGGGAATGGCCGATAACAACGCCTCGGTATAGGGGTGATAAGGCGGCGCAAACAAAGATTTCACCGGCCCGGATTCCATAATCCGCCCCAAATACAGCACCACCACATGGTCGGCCAAATGTTTCACCAACGCCAAATCATGGCTGATGAATAAAATCGTGGTTTGCTTGGATTTTTGGATGTTCAGCAACAAATTGACAATCGCCGCCTGCACCGACACATCCAAAGCCGAGACCGGTTCGTCCGCCACCAAGATTTTCGGCTCGGCGGCAAAGGCGCGGGCAATCGCTACCCGTTGTTTTTGCCCGCCCGACAGCCGACCCGGACGTTGATTTTTTAACCAAGGCGACAGCCGCACCATTTGAAAGAGTTGTTCCACCCGCGCATCCGTATCACGTTTGTTTTTGGTGATGCCGAATTTGCGCAACACCCGCGCCAGGGGATGCGACACACGGTGGGACGGATTAAGCGTCGAATCCGGATTTTGGAACACCATTTGAATCGCGGCAATTTCGGCGGCACTGCGTTTGTTTAAGGCGCGATCCGCGATGTTTTTGCCCTCCAATTTTAGCAAGCCACCGGTTGCGGACTCTAACCCGGTCAGCATCCGCGCAAAAGTCGATTTGCCCGACCCGGATTCGCCCACCACCGCCAGGATTTCCGCTTGTTTCGCCCCAAAATTCAAATCTTGGTTGGCGGTAAGGTACCGCCCCGATTTGCGCCCGCCCAACAAAGAACCGCCCAAAACATAGATTTTTTCCAGGGATTCGACTTCTAACATCGCATGGTTGCCGATTTTGCCTGGGGTCACGGCATCTTCGGACGGGGTTTCAAAAATTGTATCTTCGCGCCAGCGGCTGCATCGGACGCTATGCTCGGCACCTAATTGTTCCTCGGTAATGGTTTTGTCGCACCAACCCGCGGCAAAACCACGGCAGCGCGGGCCAAAGCCACAACCTGTCGGCCGCAAAGCCAAAGGCGCCGGATTGCCCGGAATCGGCATAAAACTGGTGGTGTATTTATCCCCATCCAAATGCGGCACGCATTCCATCAGACGGCGCGTATAGGGGTGGCGGGGATGGGCAAATAATTCACGCACCGGGGCTTCCTCGACTTTTTCGCCCAAATACATCACGCCAACCCGCTCGCATACCTTGGCGACCACCCCCAAATTATGGGTGATATAGATCAAAGCGGTACCAAATTCCGACCGTAAATTATTGACCAAATCCAACACCGCCGCCTCGACCGTCACATCCAGGCCGGTGGTGGGTTCATCCAACAGCAACAAACGCGGTTTCGCCAACAAAGCCATGGCAATGACGGTGCGTTGCTTTTGCCCGCCCGATAATTGATGCGGATAACGCGCCATGATTTTTTCGGGGTCGGGTAAATGGACATGGGCGAGCATATCGGCGGCCATTTTACGGGCCTGTTTGGTCGATACTTTTTCGTTAAGTTTGGGTACCTCCATCAATTGCGCCCCCAATGTCATGGTGGGGTTTAACGCGGCATTGGGGTCTTGATAAATCATGCCAATGCCATTGCCGCGAATGCGCCGCATGGTCGATTTATTGGCGGACACCAAATTCTCGCCCGCGAAATTAATTTCGCCCTTGCTAATATGACCCGCCGAACCCAAATGCCCCATAATGGCCATGAGCAGAGTGGTTTTGCCACAGCCGGATTCGCCGACCAAACCATAAGCCTCCCCCGCTTTGACCTGGAGACTAAAATCGGGCAGGGCCACCACGGCACCGGTTGAGGAACGATATTCGATCCTAAGGCCTGAAATATCGAGCAGATTTTCACTCATGGCGGCTTCCTCTCGTGTGATTATTATCTCATTCTGGGCGGGTTGACATAAATTCTGGCCAAGGGTTGGTTAGTCTTTCAACGAAAGCTCACGTATGCCATCCGCCAGCATATTGAATCCCAACACCAGGCTGGTAATCGCCAAAGATGGGATCAAAGCCATATGGGGAAAGGTGCTGATCATCGTGGTCGCATCTTTGACCATACTGCCCCAATCCGGCGTGGGCGGCGGCAGCCCAAGGCCCAAGAACCCCAACACCCCAATCGTGATAATGGTATAACCCAACCGCAAACAGAAATCGGTAATCAGCGGCCCGCGGCAATTGGGGAGTATTTCGATGAACATAATGTAGGCCGCATTTTCGCGGCGCAAACTTGCGGCGGCCACGTAATCATGCGTCCTTTGCTCCATGGTCAAACCGCGCACGATACGCGATATGGCGGGCGAGGATGCCAAAATCACCGCGACAATGATGTTAAAGATCGAGGCCCCCAACACCGTCACCAACAACACATACAACACCAAGATCGGAAAGGATAAAATAATGTCGGCGATACGCGACAGAATCATATCGATTTTGCCGCCATAATATCCCGCCACCAGCCCCAAAGGCACCCCAATCAAATAAGCGCATAATGTGGCAAAAGGCGCAACCAACAACACGGTTTGCCCGCCCCATAATAACCGCGTCAAGACATCCCGGCCCTGGCGGTCGGCCCCTAATAAATGCCCGCTCCAAGAGGGGGTTGGGTCGGCGATGGCATCGATGTTCATCTCGCTATAAGTTGGCAGCGGCAAAAACGGCACAAGCACGGCCATTACAACCCAAAACATGATCAAACCAAGTCCGATCATGCCGACCGTTGATGTCGGCAAACGACGGATAATGCCCGGCGGTTTTTTGGGTTGCGGTTCGGTATTGGTCACAGCATCGATTGAACTATTCATCGCAGTCTAATCCTTGGATTAAGAAGGGCATAGCCAAGATCGGAAATAAGCTGGGTAATGACCGCTACCCCCAACGCAATCAGGGTGGCCGCCTCAATCAGTTGGATATCTTTGCGCAGCGACGCATCAAGCAACATGCGACCAAATCCGGGATAGGCAAAGACGGATTCCGTCACCACCACGCCGGAAATCAGCCAATTTATTTGCAAAATCAACACCGTAAAGGGCGCAATCATGGCATTGCGCAAGGCATGGCGCATCACCGTCGCCCGCATCGACAGGCCTTTTAAGATCGCGGTGCGAATATAGGCGGAATTCATGACTTCGGCCATGGCGCCCCTGACCATCCGCACCATATAGGCCCCGTCATAAATCACCAAGACGGTTACCGGCAAAACCATTTGTTGCCAGATTGACCAGCCCGCCCCCTCGGTCATTGGGGCCGAGCCTGGCAATATTCCCAAACCCGCGACAAAAATCGTGACCAAAAACACCCCGGAGGCATATTCCGGGATCGAGGCGGCAACAATGCCAAAAAATGAAATCGAGCGGTCTAAGAGGCTCCCCTCGCGCATCCCCGCCAGAACGCCGAATAAAATCGATAAGGGTACAATTAAGGCAAAGGCCACCCCCGCCAATATGGCCGTATTCCCCAGGCGGTCCCAAATCATGTTATTGACCGGCGTGTTGTTGGTGATGGAAAAGCCCAAATTACCGAAATATTGTTTGCCGCAAAAATATTTGCCGGTACAATCTTTATCGATGTCCAATTGCAAATTGGCTGATTTGAGGACTTCCGGGTCTTGCAAAGGATCGGCGGCAATGCCGGTCAATATCCCCAGCCACAGCACGTAACGCTCCAAAGCCGGATCGCGCAGATGCAGTTTGTCACACAGCACATCGACCTGGGATTGCAAAGCAAATTGCCCCAATTTTATCCGCGCCACCTTGCATTCATTGTAATTTTTATCCAAATGCGGCGGCAAAATCTCGGCCACGGTAAAGACCAAAAAAGTCCCAACCACCAAAGTCACAATTAGCGATAAAAGCCGTTTTATGGCGTAAATCAGCATTTATTCCCCCCGCCCAATGACTCATTATTATTTTAAGCATCCGCAATTTACGGATGCCTTCCCTGTCTCCCCCCAAAATAATTGGGGGGAGAAGGAACGCAAAGACACGATTTACGCTTTTTCGATGCCGAGCTGCCAACCGAACACATAATACATCGGATGCAGTTGATAGCCTTTGACCCGTTTATCCATAAAGGCCAAGGCATTGACAAACACCGGTTGCACAATCGGGCCGTCTTTTTGCATGATGGTTTCAAGCTGAGCCATCAATTTGCGGCGTTTTTCGACATCCAAAGTACCCTCGGCCTGGCCCAGGATTTTGTCGAATTCTTTGTTGCTGTAACCCGATTCATTCCACGGCACGTTTGATTTGTAAGCCAAAGCCAATACCATGGTTCCGAGCGGACGGCTGTACCAAATGGTTGAACCAAACGGCACTTTCGTCCACACATCCCAATAGGTTGCGCCCGGCATCACATTGACTTTGACATTGACGCCGATTTCTTTCCATTGTTCGGCGGCGGCCAAAGCTTGATGTTCTTCCCATTGATTATCGGCGGCCACGTCGACGGTGGTCTCGAACCCATTTTTATGACCGGCTTCGGCCAATAATTTCCGGGCCTGGGCGACATCGCGTTTAAACTTCGGCAATTTGGCATATTCCGGATGGGCGGGCGAGACATGGTGATGCTCACCCACGGAACCCAAGCCGCGCAATGCCAGTTGCACCATTTTATCGGAATCAACCCCCAATTTCATCGCCAAACGCACCCGCGCATCGGTAAAGGGCTGGACATCGGTGCGCATCCGCATCACCGCGGTCATGGCCGTCGCGGCTTGATAGCTTTGCAAATGCGCAAGTTTTGACAATGCATTCCATTGCGTCGGATCGGCATGGGCCAAACCATCAATTTGTTTCGAGGTGAGCATACCAATCGGCGCATTGGGATCATCGCCCACGTCGATTTGTTCCATCGCATCCAAGGCTACCGGGCCACCCCAATAATCTTTGCGCGATTTGAGCAAGGCGCGACGACCCAGTTCGAATTCTTCGAGGGTAAAGGCACCGGTGCCTTTCGATCCGACTTGGAACACGCCATTTTCGTCGGGATGTTGAATCCCCATCGGATAATGGAATAAATGTTCCGGAATGGCAATCTGCGCCGCTTTGCAATTCAAAATAATCGTGAAATCGTCTTTTTTCTGAATCGCATTGGCATCCCACAAACGCAGGGTTTTCTTGGGATTGCCTTTATCGTCTTTTTCGCCTTCGTCAAATTCGGCCAGCATGTAATCTTTCATCAGGCCAACCATTGACGAGCCGACTTTGGGGTCAAGCGCGTGTTTCAGATTCCAAATCACCTGGTCGGCAGTGAGCGGCGTGCCATCATTCCATTTGGCCTTGCGGTTGATGTTCAGCGTCCAGGTCTTGAGATCGGATGACGCCTTCCAACTTTTAAGCAGATAACCGTGCGTTACGCTTTTGTGATCGGTAATGGTCAGATATTCAAGCACCTGACGCGACAAATTGGCCGGATAATCCCATGAATAAGTATGGGGGGATTTGGCATCCATAATCCGCGTGCCGAGACGGAACGTGCCGCCTTTGGGAAGGCTTGCCGCCCGCGCCGGGGATATAAACGGTACGCCCGAAATTTTTGAGGCCAAGGCATAGGCCACCGGGGCACCCACCCCAAGCAGGCTCGCATAGCGCACAAATTCACGCCGCGAAATTTGTTTTTCAGACAATTGCGTCGCCAGTGTCTTGACATTTACGCTCTCAATCAGATCATCGGACATTTCATTTTCCCTTTCACTGCTTTAGCACAAGAATTGAGGCATCTGGCCTCATTCGGGGTCACGGAAATGGTGCGGATTTGCACCAGGTGGATTTGGTAAGTGTGGGCGGTTTAGCGGACGTTCCCTCGCAAAAATTTACGTTAACCTCAGAAAATTTACCTAAAATTGACCATATTGTCCTCGATCGCGGTTTTTCGGTTTTTTTCTGGTTGTTTGGCCGTTTTTGGGTGGATGTGTTCGCCACAAAACCACCCTCACAGCCCATTGCTGTAACAATGAAGCATACAAAAACAAATTGCAATACTCATTTTTGGGGTAAATTGATTTTTTTATTTTGGCGCGGGTTGACCCCAAAGAATCGGTCATTAATTTCTCAATGGTTAAGAAGTTTTCTTGTGAATTAACAGTTTTTCGTTCGCTGCATTGCAGCATTACTTTGTTGCAACTGCGAAATAAACCGCCGCACAACCTAAGAGTATCAAAAAAGGGTGCGTCAAAAGCGGGAGCGTCAAAAGCGGGAGCGTCAAAAGCGGGAGCGTCAAAAGCGGGAGCGTAAAAGGGGGAGCGTAAAAGGGGGAGCGTAAAAGGGGGAGCGTAAAAGGGGGAGCGTAAAAG
>JASGCR010000112.1:6667-7053 GCA_030054015.1 Candidatus Symbiobacter sp.
GGGGAGCGTCAAAAGCGGGAGCGTAAAAAGAGGGAGCGTCATTACCCACCGCGCTGTCCGTGAATAACGGACAGCGCGAGTTGGGTAATCCCCCAGGAGTATTATTCCCCAAAACTCCTGGGGGATTACCCGACAGATTTAAGCCGCTTCGCGGCAAAAATCTGCGGGTAATGACGCTCCCTTTTTACCGCTCTTTAGTCCGCACGGCGGGTGTCGAAAATTTATTTACCCCCCCTTCTTTAGAAGGGGGGGATAGAAAAGCTTGAATTTTTTTCTAAAAAATTCATAGCTTTTCTTGGGGGGGTTGGTGGTGCAACATGTTGATTATATTAATAGATTTTCAATCTCACCAACCCCCCCTAGCTCCGCTAAGGGCTTCGCCCTAA
>JASGCR010000113.1 GCA_030054015.1 Candidatus Symbiobacter sp.
CCGCCGGATGGCAAGCGGGAATCCGCTTGCCATCCGAGTCGGGTAATCCCCCAGGCATTTTAAAGAATAATACTCCTGGGGGATTACCCGACTCGCCTTATTCGTTCCACGAATAAGGCGGCGGGTAATGACGCTCCCTTTTTTTCCGCTCCCTTTTTTTGCGGCGGGCGAAGACGCTCTTCCTTGTGGCAAGGGGAATGTTATTGCAATTTTGCTTGGCTTTACGATAGGATGATCGCGTGATGATAAAGGCGTTCTAAAGGAAGGTCTGAGTAAGTCGAGAAACGCTTATGACCCCCCCTTCTTTAGAAGGGGGGGATAGTTGAGCTTAGCTGCGAAGCAGCTTAGCGAAACTTGGGGGGGTTGTGATGTTGAAGATATATTAATAGAATCAACCTATTAAACCAACCCCCCCAAGAAAAGCTAGGAATTTTTTTACAAAAAATTCCTAGCTTTTCTATCCCCCCCTTCTAAAGAAGGGGGGGTCAGTGACTTTTGCTCCTTATTCAGACCTTCCTAAAAGAAAACGCTGCCGATGCGCGCTTTGTGTGTGATGATGTTAAGGTTGTAATGAAAAAATCCAGGTCTGAAAACATGCTGACATCCACCCACACCGGAAATTCCGCGCCGCCTGCGCAAAAAACAGATGCGGCGATGCCCATCTTGATTGACGAGGTCACGGGTTTGCCCAATCGGGTTGGCTTTGTCCAAAAACTCGCCGCGATGATTGACGGGCTGCACCAACAAAACCAACAAAACCAGGCAAACAAAACCTTACCCCCGGAAACTCTGGCGGTTTTTTTCATTTCGATTGAGGATTTCCAAGATTTCATCGATGTACTCGACCATGCGCTGGCGGAAAAATTACTGGCATCGGTAGCCCAACGCTTGGTCGCATTGGGCGGCGAAGCGGCGGTCACGGCCCGCCTGGTGGGCGGCGAATTTGCCATGGTCAAACAAGGCCTGAATGGCAGCGAAGATGAA
Source organism: Candidatus Symbiobacter sp. (assembly GCA_030054015.1). GTDB lineage: Bacteria > Pseudomonadota > Alphaproteobacteria > Elsterales > Elsteraceae > JASGCR01. The sequence continues at coordinate 985 of JASGCR010000113.1, forward strand.
TCCGTCTTTGCCGAATCCATCATCCGATCCTTTCAATTACATCCGGTCAACCTGGAAATGTTGTTTGAATTGGATTTGCCTTTGTCGATTGGGATTGCCCGCGCCCCCGATCACGGCGGTGAACCCCTGCATTTGATGCACAACACCAATTTGGCCCTGTCCAAAGCCCGCAAAAATCGTGGCCGACCCATTCATTTTTTTGACAGCAGCCTTAAGGAACGCGCCCTGCGCCAGGGCATGATTCAATTGGAATTGCGCAATGCCCTGGATAACAATGAATTGCGGGCTTATTACCAACCCAAAATATCGCTCAAAACCGGCAAAATCATGGGGATGGAGACATTGATGCGGTGGGAACACCCTTCCTATGGCATGATTCCTCCCAATGATTTTATCCCGACCGCCGAACGCACCGGCCTCATTGCCCCCATGACCGAATGGATCATGCAGCAAGCCTGTCGGGACACCAAGGCCTGGATTGATGCCGGTTATGGCAAGGATTTGCGCGTGGCGATCAATCTTTCCACCATCCATTTCCGCCGCCAAAGCGTGATTGGCAACATCACCACCGCTTTGGAAAATTCCGGCATCGACCCCAATAATGTCGAAATTGAAATTACCGAGGGGTTGTTGCTGCATGAAGACGAAATCGTCAACGCGACATTTTCATGGCTGCGCGATATTGGCATCCATGTCGCGGTGGATGATTTTGGCATCGGCTATTCCAGCCTGAGTTATCTGCAACGATTTCCCCTGAATTGCTTAAAAATTGACACGTCCTTTATCAGAAATTTGCATGAAAGCAAGGTCGATGCCGCCATCACCCGTGGCGTGATTGACCTCGCCCACAGCATCGACATCGAAGTGGTGGCTGAGGGGGTCGAGCTTGAATTCCACCGCCAATTTCTGATCGAATGCGGCTGTGATATAGGCCAAGGTTATCTTTGGAGCAAACCCTTATCCGCCGAGAGCTTTACCAAAATGCTTGCAAAAGGCGGGGTCTTGCCGCCATAATCGCGCCCGGATGCGGGGGTGCAAAATGGAGTTGTTGCGATGCTGCCTAAAATAAAGCTGTTTTACCCAATTTTTGTGCTGGTGCTGGTGTTTTTAGGCGTGAAGACCCCCGCCTTTGCCGCCCCCGCCTTTGCCGCAGATGCGACCAAAGATGCCGCCAAAAATTCCCCCGTGACCGCCAGTTATGGCCGCGATGACGAGGGGCGGCGGATGGGCGACCCCAAAGCCCCGATTGTGATTGTGGAATATTCCTCGCTCACCTGTCCGCATTGCGCCGATTTTGCCCTCAATGTGCTGCCAGGGGTCAAGAAAAATTGGATCGATACCGGCAAAGCCCAATTTATTTACCGCGATTTCCCTTGGGATCAACAGGCTCTGCAGGCGGCATCCTTGGCGCGGTGCGTGGCTCCGAACAAATTCTTTGCCTTTATTGATTTGCTGTTCCGGGAACAAAAAAATTGGGTGCGTCCGGGCGAAACCACCCCCAACAGCGATGCCTTGATCCGCTATGCCAAATTGGCCGGATTGGGGGAAGACAAAGCCAAATCGTGCCTGGGCGATAAAAAATTGCAAAATGATGCGGTGACCCAGCGCAGCCACGGGCAAAATCTTTTCCAGGTCGACTCCACCCCCTGGGTGATGGTGAATGGCGCGCGTACCTCCGCCTATAACAACAGCCAAGAATTTGAAGCCGCCCTCAAAAAATTGGCGAAATAACCAGCAAACCGGCCAAAATGGGGGTTTTAAAGGGTGCATTTTACCCGACTTAATGTGTTGGGCTTCAAGTCCTTCGTCAGCGAGACCGAATTGGTGATCGCCCCTGGCCTGACCGGAATTGTGGGGCCGAATGGGTGCGGAAAATCCAATTTGGTCGAGGCTTTGCGCTGGGTGATGGGCGAGTCCTCGGCCAAATCCCTTCGCGGCGGCGAAATGGACGAAGTGATTTTTGGCGGTACGCTGGGCCGTCCCGCCCGCAATTTGGCTGAAGTGCGCCTGACGCTCGATAACGGCAAGCGCGATGCGCCCTCTCCCCCCAATATCGCCAATTTGAACGAGGCGGACGAGATCGAGATCAGCCGCCAAATCACCCGCCACCAAGGGTCGCTTTACCGCATAAATGGCAAGGAGACCCGCGCCCGCGATGTGCAGCTGTTTTTCGCCGATGCGGGGAGCGGTGCCCATTCCCCCGCTTTGGTCAGCCAAGGGCGGGTGGCGGCTTTGATAGCCTCGCGGCGGGAAGAGCGGCGGGCTTTGCTTGAAGATGCGGCTGGGATTGGCGGGTTGTATGCGCGGCGCAGCGAAGCCGAATCGCGCTTGGCGGCGGCGGCGGCCAATTTACTGCGGGTGGCGGATGTAGTGACCAGCCTGGCAAGCCGGCGCGATGCCCTGGCCCGCCAGGTCGAAGATGCCCGCCATTATCGCCGCTTGTCCGCCGAGATTCGCGCCACCGAAGCGGCGATTTTTCGCTGGCAATGGCTTGCGGCGGAACGCGAGCTTAAGGCCAGCGCGGCATCCCTGGCATCGTGCCGTACCCATCTGGCCGAACAGGTCGAAAATCTCGCCGCCCTGAGCCAAAAATTGCCCGCCCTCAGCCAAAATCTTGAGCAAGCGCGGCAGCTTTATGATCAAACATCCGAATTAATCCAAAAATTGCGCTTGGATGTTTCGGCGGCAGAGAATGAGCAACAACGCCAATTGGATGCCCAGGCATCGCTGGATGCGCAATGCCAGCAACTCGCCCGCGAGCGCGAACGCGAGCAAAATTTGGCTGACGAGGCCGCCCGCGAAACCCAGGCCTTGGCGATGGCCTTGGTCGAATTGCAGCCGCAAATTGCCAATGACCCCAGCGATGCCCTCAAATTACAACAAGAATCGGACAAAGCCCGCCAATTTTTCGCCCTGAGCCAGGCCCGCAAAGATGCGCTGGGGCGCGAAATCGCCCTGCTCACCACCCAAAAGCAGCAACAGGAACGCGCCCGCCTGGCCCAACAAGAACGGCAAAACCAGTTGGAACTGGAACGGTCTCGCCTGGCCGCGCAACAGGCCGCCTTAGACCGCGAAAATGACGCCGCAACCGCCCACGAAACCCAGTTGGCGCAAAAATTTGCCGCCGAATGCGGGGAGCAATCCGGCGGCAAATACGCGCACCAATCCGGGGCCGAGTTAGACTCCGAACTGGCGGCTTTGCGGCAACAACGCCAGGCTTTGGAGACCGCGATCACGCAGGAACGCCAGCAACTTCAGAGCCAGGCCGCCGCCCAAGCCGATGCCCAGGCCGCCCTGGCCCGCTTGCAGGGGGAGCGCGACGGGTTGCAGCAAAGCTTGGCGGTATGGGCGCAGGAAAATGAGGCCGAGACCGCGGCCTCGGCCGCGCCGCCGCTTTTCAACCCCGCCACGACCGACCGCGACACCCCGGCGCCGGTCGGGGAAGATTCTGCGACTCAAGACCAGGCCTGGCTCAGCCTGGCCGAATTGGTGAGCGCGGAAATTGGCAGCAAGCTTGACCCTGATGCGGCGGCGGCGGGATTGGTCAAATCCTTCCCCGAATATGCTAAGGTGATTTTTGCCGTATTGGGGGATGCCGCCGCCGCCAAATTCTGGGACGCGGCCAGGGACGTGACCAGCCCAGAAACCGACCCCGCCGATGCACCGCACAACCACCCGTTTTGGCATGGGCTTGCCGCCGACCCGCTTGCCGCCGACCCGCTTGCCGCCGACCCGCCGCCGCCTTCGGGTCGCGTCACCGCCTTAACCCAATATGTGCCGCCGCCGCCACCGCTCGCGCGGCTGTTCGCGCAAGTGTTTCTGGTCGCGTCGGCGGCGGAGGCTTGGGAAATCTGGCCGTCTTTGGCGGTGGGGCAGATATTGGTCAGTGCGGAGGGGGCGGTCTGGCGTTGGGATGGCTATTACCAACCGGCCAATGCCAAAATATTACAGGCCGAACGCCAAGCCGCCGAAGCCGCACGCCAAGCCAAAATGGCGGCGGAATGGCAGGAAGCCCAAGCCAAGATTCGGGCCGACCGCCAAGCCGCCCAGGCCAAAATTCAGTCGGAGCGGGCGGCGCGTTTGGTCGCGTTAGACTCCGAAATTGCCCACACGCGCAGCCTTTATCACCAACGCCAAGCCGAACGGCAGAAATCCGCCGATCACTTGGCATTAAGCGTGGCATCGCAGCAAGAACTGGCCCGCCAAGAACAGTCTTTGCGCCAAATCCTCGACGCGATGCGCCAAGCCGAGCAAGCCAGCCAACAACGCCGCGCCGCCTGGCAGACCAAACAAAGCGTCCTGGCCGAACAACAGGCGCGGTGGCAACGCGATGCGGAGCGTTTGGCGCGGGACAGCGCGGGGCAAGATTTATCGCTCGATGAGGAGGTAGCCTGGGGCGAAAATGCCGCCGGCCAGGGGGTGTCCCCGGCGCGTTCCCCGGCGCGTTCCTTGGAGAATTCCCTGGCGACGGCGCAGCAGAATCTGACCCTTGCCCTCGGCGAATATACCCAGGCGCAAATTGATTACGATGCCGCCCGCCAAAAATGGGAAAAACACAAGCAGGGACAAACCGCACGCTCGGAACGTTTGCGCCAGGTGGAACAAGATCACGCGGCCTGGACGCGGCGCACCGCCACGGCGCAGCAACGGGTGCAAGAATTAGACCAGCTTCTCCAACCCTTGCAAGCCCGTCGCCAGAGTCTGAACGACGCGCCGCAAATTTGGCAGCAACGCAGCCAAGAACTCGCGGCTGCCTTGGCCCAAGCCCAACAGCAACGCGAACATGCGGCAACGCAAATGCATGCCTGCGACAAGGAATTGTCCCATTTCCAGCAGCAGCACCAGATGTTGCAGCAAAACCAAGCCCAGGCCCGGGAAGCGTTGATACGGGCGGAAATGTTGTATGACAATGCCAGTGTCCAGCACAAAAATCTGGTCGAATCTATGGGCGAAAAATGGCAACTCACCCCGGCTCAATTTTTGGCCCAATCCTTAGACTCGCCGCCAAATTTAGCCGGAACCGGAACCGAAACGGGAGCCGGAGCCGAAACGGGAGCCGAAACCGAAACCGGTTCCGATCCCACCCATGCCGCACCGGACGACTCCCTTAGAAAATTAAAGGCGGCTTTGGAGCGCAAAACCCGCCACCGCGATGAATTGGGGAAAATTAATTTGCGGGCCGAGGCGGATGCCGACGCGCTTGACCAAGAAGCGGACGAATTGTCGCGGCAAAAATCCGAACTGGAACAGGCCATTGCCAAACTCACCGCCGCGATTGACGATATTAACCGCGATGGGCGGCAAAGATTGCTCGCGGCCTTTATCGAGGTGGATCGCCATTTTCGCGGCTTGTTTGAAGGGTTGTTTGGTGGCGGGCGGGCCGAATTAAAACTCTCTAACCAGGAAGACCCGCTCCAGGCCGGTCTCGAAATTTTTGCCTGCCCGCCGGGCAAGAATTTGCAGAATTTGTCGCTGTTATCCGGCGGCGAGCAAGCTTTGACCTGCCTGGCTTTGATTTTTGCGGTGTTTTTGACCCATCCCGCCCCCATTTGCGTGTTGGATGAAGTCGATGCGCCGTTGGATGATGCCAATGTGGATCGTTTTTGCCAGGTGTTGCGCAAAATTACCCAGGACACCGCGACCCGCTTTTTGGTCGTCACCCATCACCGCCTCACCATGGCGAAAATGGATCGCTTGTTCGGTGTCACCATGCCGGAACGCGGGGTCAGCCAAATTGTCTCGGTTGATTTAAGCCAAGCCCGCGCCGTCGGCGCAAGATAGGCGGCGCAGGGTATATTTTTTCAATTTGACACAGGCTTTGCTTTAGGAAGGTCTGAGTAAGTCACTTTTTTGCCACAAGAGCCGCGCATTTGCGAGCGGCGCAGCCGCGAAGCAATCCAGAAAAATCTAGCAATTTCAAGATGTTACTGGATTGCTTCGCGGGCGAAGCCGCCCGCTCGCAAATGCCATTTCTTTTGTTTCTGGGACTTGTTCAAACCTTCCTTAAGGAAGGTCTGATTAAGTCGTACTGACCCCCCCTTCCTGCTTAGGAAG
>JASGCR010000114.1 GCA_030054015.1 Candidatus Symbiobacter sp.
TACAACCGGACAGACCTCGTGCTATAGAACCGGACATATCACGTGTTCGTGACAGAAATTTATTCCAATCCAATCCTTATTCTGGCCAATCCTTATTCTGGCAAATCTCTAATCTGGCCTGGTGATGGTCAGCGCGACCTGGTCGTCGCCATTTTTGCTGCGCGTCGTAATCGTGACATATTGCGGGCAAGGCGGCGGCGGGCGGCTCAGCGACAGCACCAACAAGCCCTGCGACAACTCGGCCCGATCAAGCCTGATGTCGTTGCCCAGAATAAAATGGCGTTGAAACTGCCGCGAGGCAATCCCACGATACAAAAAAATCCGCGCCGCTGGGGCATCGCTGGCGTTCTCATCGCTCTTTTTGCCCTGGATGACCAGGTGGTTTTGATCCAACACCACCTTTAATTCCGAGGGCGCAAATCCCGCCACCGCCAAAGTGACCTGTAACTGGTCGCTGCCGATTTGCTCAACATTATAAGGCGGCCAGGATTCCGCCGCATGTTTGGTTAAATTCTCCAGGCTGCGCTCAACCGACTCAAAGCCAAGCCAGAAACCCGCACCTAACACCGATCTGCCCGACATGTTTGACCCCCCCTCAAGCGGCGAGAGACCCTTCGTCCCAACTCATATAACCCAGGCCCGACGGCGCGGCACCAAGATGATATACTCTGTTTCCAAAAGAATTCCGATTTATGCCCCCCCCTTCCTGCTTAGGAAGGGGGGGAAAGCGACGCTTGAGGCGCGAAAGCCCTTAGCGGAGCTAGGGGGGGTTGGTGATGGTAAAAATCTAATTAGAATCAATAAATTTCACCAACCCCCCCAAGAAAAGCGACGGCTCGTAAGCACTCGCCTCGCTTTTCTATCCCCCCCTTCCTAAGCAGGAAGGGGGGGTCGTAAAGGCGAATTTTTAGGGACACGGAGTATAACAGATTATGCTGTCCGATAGCTTATATGGGTACGCTGTGGCAAAATGACAAGGGTTGGGGCATCAAGAATGGCCGCAAGCGGATTTAGGTCAAATTGGTAGGCGTTTCGGGCAGGGTTGACGAATGGTGGGTCATAATCTTCCATTCGCCATTTTCCTGGTGGTAAATAAAGGTAAAACGCGCCCATAAATTATCGGTTTTGCCATCTTTATCGAGGGTAAAGACATAAATCCCCGACCGCACCGCAACATTGCCGCCAAAATGATGCAAAATCGATTGCACGACGCGCAATTTCGGCATACGCTGAAACAGCATCTCGAAATAGGCGCGGATGCGGTCGTGATCGGTGCGCAGCTCGCTCGAAATGGTTGGCAATAACACGGCGCGATCGGCATAAAGCGAGACGACCCTTTCCAGATCATGTTGGTTTAACGCCGCCGCCCATTTATCCAACAAAGCCATAATCTCGGCCTCGGCCTCGGTCACCTCGTGTTCGACGGCAAGATCGGGTGTGTCGATCAAAGTAGAGAAAGGCATGGAATCTCCATCATATTTGATTGATTCGGCATATTGGCAAGTGTTTTTATAATGAATTTACGTGCTGTTTACAACCCTTTGCTCATAGACCTTGAAATTTAAGAGCGAACCATCCATCTATCATAAAGATGTGATATGATAACGTCACGTCTGTGCCGCATCGATGTGCGGTCTGCCAACGTCATAAGTGCCATAGGAGAGATAACATGACTCGTGATGAATCTGTGATGATTGAAAGTTTGTTTTCCCGTCTCGCCGCCGCCGACCCGTCGGGGAAAAACGCGGCCGCCAAAGAGGGACAGGAGATAGATGCCGAGGCCTGGCAACTGATCCAGGCCAAGCTGGCCGCTCACCCCCAGGCCGCTTATCTGTTGGTGCAGACCGTGTTGGTGCAAGAACAAGCCCTCAAAGGCTGGCAAGAGCGGGTGCAACAACTCGAAACGGAAAAATCGGCGGGCAATTATAAAGCCGCCCCGGCTTTAATGCCGCAAATGCCGCCTTCTCCCAATAATGCGCCCACGGCGTCATTATGGCGGCGTTCCCGGCCTGCGTTCAACGCCGGCCCCGCGGGCGGGAATTACGACTCGCCGCCTGGCTATGGGCAGCCGATGGGGGGTGGCTATGGTCAACCGATGGGGGGCGGATTTGGGCAGCCGATGGGGGGCGGATTTGGGCAGCCGATGGGGGGCGGCTATGGTCAGCCGATGGGGGGCTATGGTCAACCGATGGGCGGCGGCTTTGGTGGCGGGGGCTTCCTCAGATCGGCCCTGACCACGGCGGCCGGTGTGGCGGGCGGGATGCTGCTTTACCAGGGCGTTTCCAGCATGTTTTCGTCGCATTCCGGGGCGGGCGCGGAGAGCGGTGCTTCCTCAGCCAATCACGAGTCCGCCTCCGCCCCCGCCCAAGACAGCAATAATTATTCCGAAGTGGGTAATTATGGCGGTGCCGATGGCGGCGGCGAAATTTCACCCGCCAGCGCCTATGACCAGGGCGGTTATAACGGAGGCGATTACGGTCAAATCAATGACACCTCTTCCGATTGGGGCGGCGGATTTGGCGGCGGCGATTTCGGCGGCGGCGATTTCGGCGAGGTGTGAGGGGGGGAGGTCTAGATTTGTAAATCCACGCTGACCTCCCCTTCCCGAAGGGAGGGGAGGATAGAAAACCTTAGCGACTGCGAGCGTAGCGAAGCAGGCGCGTTAGGTTTTCTTGGTGGGGTTGGTACTTGGGTGTTTTAAAGCCCAACCCCACCAAGTCTCGCTAAGCTGCTTCGCAGCTAAGCTCGACTATCCTCCCCTCCCTACGGGAAGGGGAGGTCATCATTGTTTTTCGCCTTAATCAGACCTTCCTAAAGGAACCTCTGAACAAGTCTCAAAAACAAAAAAAATGGCATTTGCGAGCGGTTGCATCGCAACCGCGAAGCAATCCAGTAGCATCCTGAAATTGCTAGATTTTTCTGGATAAGCGATGCGGCTGCGCCGCTCGCAAATGCGCGTCTCTTTTGGCAAATGAGATACTTAATCAGACCTTCCTAAAGGAAGGTCTGATTAAGGCGAAAAAATCTCTGACCCCCCCTTCTAAAGAAGGGGGGGTAAAACAAGACTTATCCGGACTTTCCTTAGGAAGGTCTGAACAAGTAGTCGGAGTGTCATTCTGAACGTCGCCGCGCTTGGCTTTTGCTTTAGCAAAAGCCTTAGCAAGGCAAGTGAAGAATCCAGAAAAATTCAGAAAATTCAACGGTTTCTGGCTTTTCTGGATTCTTCGGTAAGAATGCTTAACCGCGCTAAAGCGCGGAGCATTCTAACCTCAGAATGACACTCTTAGAACTTGTTCAGACCTTCCTTTGAAAAAAAGAGTATCGTAAAAGTACATACCCCATGCCATTGAGCGCAAAATTTATCACCCGCCCGATAGCCACCGCGCTCATCATGACATTTATATTGGTGGCGGGGATGGTGGCCTATCGCTTTTTGGGGGTGGCGACGTTGCCGGCGGTGGATTTACCGACGGTGCGGGTGGTGGCGCAATTGGCGGGAGCGTCGCCGGATACGATGGCGAAAGCGGTGGCGGTGCCGCTGGAGCGGCGATTGGGGGTGATTGCTGGCCTTGATGAAATGACCTCGGTCAGCGGGCAGGGCGCGACCACGATTTATCTGCAATTTACCACCGACCGCAGTTCGGACATGGCGGCCCTGGATGTGAATTCGGCGGTGAATGCCACCATGCCCTATTTGCCCGCCGATATGCTGACCCGCCCCAGCATCCGGGTGGCGAATCCGAACATGATTCCGGTCGTGATTATGGCATTGACCAGCAACGAAACCGCGCCCTCGGCATTGTATGATTATGCCGATACGGTGATAGCGCAAAAAATGCTGCAACTGCCTGGGGTTGCCGATGTGATTATCAATGGCGCGGAAAAATTCGCCTTGCGCGTCGCGGTCAATCCGTCCAGCCTGGCGTCCCTAGGCCTGTCGCTTACCGATGTGAGACAGGCGGTGCAATCCGCCAATATGCTGACGCCGCTGGGCGCGCTGGAGGGGGGGGATAAATCCTCTCTGATCGAAGCCGACACCCAGCTCACCACGGCGGAGGCACTGCGCCAGGTGACCATTCCGGTTGAGAAGGCCCGAACCCTAGGTTCGATCACCGCCAATACCCATACCCAAACCCAAAGCCAGCAATTGATCCGCCAGAATCAAGGCTTTGTCAATCTTGCCACGGTTGCCGATGTGACGGCGGGGGTTGCCAACCGCAATATGGTGGGATGGTATAACAACCGTCGGGCCGTGTTGCTCATGGTTTTGAAACGCCCCAATGCCAATGTGGTTGAAACGGCGGATGCCATCAAAGCCGCCCTGCCAGACATCCAAAAATCTTTGCCCAAAAGCGTTGATCTCACCATTTTATCCGACCGCACCGCGACCATCCGTTCCGGCCTTGAGCATTTACAGGGTACTTTGCTGCTGACCACGGTACTGGTCGTGATGTCCATGTTGCTGTTTTTGCGGCGATTGGGGGCGGCCTTGATTCCGGCGGCGGCGATACCAGTGTCGGTGGCGGGTACCTTTATCGTCATGTATTTCCTGGATTATACCCTGGATAATTTGTCGCTAATGGCCCTGACGGTGGCGACCGGATTTATCGTCGATGATGCGATTATTATGGTCGAAAACATCACAAGATGGCGCGAGCGAGGCTATGGCGCGATTGAGGCCGCCAAACAAGGATCAAGGCAAATACTTTTTACGATTATATCGATGACCTGCTCGCTCATTGCGGTGTTTTTGCCGATATTATTTATGGGTGGCATAGCGGGCAAGTTTTTCCGCGCCTTTGGCGTGACCATTTCGACCGCGATAGTGATTTCGGCTTTGGTGTCGCTCACCCTTACCCCGATGCTGAGTGCCTATTTCTTGGGCAGCGACCGCGATGATGCCGACCGCCGCGCCCAGCATTCTACCCGGCATCCCGCCAGGCATCCCGCCTGGTATCCCGCCTGGCATATTTGGCAAAAATATTGGCGCGTCATCTCCCGCAAAATGAGCGATGGGTGGGATGGGATGGTAAGGGTCTATGGCGAGATGCTGGCGCAATTTTTGACCTATCGCAAATTGTCGCTGTTGCTGAGTTTTGTGATCGCCGCGGTGACGGTGTATCTCTATATTTTGGTACCCAAAGATTTCGCGCCGACCCAAGATTCGCCCGTGATTATGGCCACGGCCGAGGGGCCGCCCGACATCTCCTTTGCCGCCATGGCCGAGCGGCAAGCCGCGGTGGGGCGCATGGTGATGGCCGATCCGGCGGTGGAGAATTTCAGTTCATTCGTCGGCGGTGGGGGATCGAATAGCGGTAATTTTTACATCAACCTCAAAGACCGCGCCCTCCGCGATGACTCAAGCGTGGTTGCGCGACGGTTGAATGAGAAAATGCGCCAGGTCACCGGCATTGCGGTTTTTTTCAAATCAGCTTCGGATTTCCAGCGCGGGGCGCGGGCGTCCAAGGGTTTGTATCAATATAGTTTAACCGGCAGCGATGCCGCCCAGGTAAACCTGGCCGCCAAAAAACTGAGCGAAAAATTCAAGACCCTGGCGCAATTGCGTGATGTCGATACCGACCAACAAAATGGCGACAAACAATTCACCCTGCAAATCCTGCGCGATGCGGCGAGCCAACATAATGTTTCGGTACGAAATATTGACGATGCTTTGTATAATGCGTTTGGGCAGCGTCCGATTTCGCTCTTTTACACCCCGATCAATTTTTACCGCATTGTGTTGGAAATGGACCCAGGCCTCCAAGATGATCTGACCTGGTTGCAACAATTACCGGTGCGCAGCGATGATGGGGCGCATACGGTACCCTTGTCCTCGGTGACCAAAACCATTGTTAATTCGGCTCCGGTGGCGATTACCCATCAAAATGCGTCCCTGACCGTGACGGTGACTTTTAACCTGGCCGAGAAAATGTCGCTGTCCGACGCGACCAAAGCCATCGACCAGGCCTTGTCCGAGATTTCCCTGCCCTATGGTGTGGTGGGGTCTTATGCGGGAGACCTTTTGCAATATCGGCAAAATGGCAATAACCAATTATTGGCGTTATTGGCGGCGATTCTGGTGGTGTATTTGGTGCTGGGCATTTTATATGAAAGCTATGCCCAGCCTTTGACTATTTTATCGACCATCCCCAGTGCCGGTTTGGGAGCATTGCTGGCCTTGATTATCACCGGCACGCCCTTTTCGCTGTTTGCCATGATTGGCATTTTGCTGTTGGTGGGTATCGCCAAGAAAAACGCCATTATGATGGTCGATTTCGCCCTCGAAGCCCGTTTGCAGCGCGGCCTAACCCCAGAGCAAGCCATTGTCGATGCGGCGATTGTGCGATTCCGCCCGATTATGATGACGAGCGTCACCGCCATTTTGGGGGCGTTGCCGCTCGCCCTGGATCACGGGCCTGGCGCGGAATTGCGGCAAAGTTTGGGGATTACCTTGTTGGGGGGGTTGTTGGTGTCGCAAAGCTTGACTTTATTCACCACGCCGGTCATATTTTTGGCTTTGGAAAATCGGCGCGAAAAACGCAAGTTAAATCGCCGCCATTTACGGCAGGGTTCGTTTTTATGACCCCCTTTTCCTAAGGAAAGTCTGATTAAGTTGAAAATCTATTTACCCCCCCTTCCTGCTTAGGAAGGGGGGGATAGAAAAGCTAGAATTTTTTGTAAAAAAATTCTAGCTTTTCTTGGGGGGTTGGTGCAGGGCATTGATTCTCAATAGATTTTCAATCTCACCAACCCCCCCTAGCTCCGCTAAGGGCTTCGCCCTAAGCGTCGCTTTCCCCCCCTTCCTAAGCAGGAAGGGGGGGGTCAGTACGACTTGTTCAGACCTTACCTAAGGAAGGTCTGAATAAGTCCCAGAAACAAAAGAAATGGCATTTGCGAGCGGGCGGCTTCGCCCGACCAAGAGCGGCGTAAAAAGAGAGCGTCATTACCCGCCGGACGGCAAGCGGATTTCCGCTTGCAGTCCGAGTCGGGTAATCCCCCAGGAGTATTATTC
>JASGCR010000115.1 GCA_030054015.1 Candidatus Symbiobacter sp.
ACTAAGCTCAACTATCCCCCCCTTCTAAAGAAGGGGGGGTAAAAATAGACTTATTCACACCTTCCCTAAGCAGGAAGGGGGGGGTCATAACGAGGATGCTTTAGGAAACGGGGTATATGTTAACGACACAAATTTTGCTCGGATTGACAAGCGCAAAACAGGAGCGGATAATTCGCCCATAATAAGTCCCTGGCGACAAATGCGCTCGCCCGAAGGATAAGAGTATGATGGCAACCAAGATAAGTTGAAACAGAGAATAGGCCGGTTTCGCAATTTGGTTGACGATATGGCAACGGATGGTAGGTAGGGGTTGGTGAAATTGCCCTCCTTATACCTTAAAAAGGACACGTTTATTATGTCACAAATATCAGCGGCGCAAGATGGGCTTCCCGGCACGGGGAAAGCCAGCCGCGAACGCGCCGTAAAGCCGGCTTTGGTCTTGATGGCGTTGGGGATTGTGTTTGGCGATATTGGTACTTCCCCGCTTTATGGGTTTAAGGCTGGGCTGGCCGTTGCTGGCGGGGTCACCGAAGCGAATGTGCTTGGGTTGTTATCGCTGGTGTTTTGGACCCTGACCCTGGTGGTCTCGCTTTTTTACGTACAATTTGTGATGCGGGCGGATAATGAAGGCGAAGGCGGGATATTGGCCTTGGGCGGGCTGGTCACGCGCGGCAATAAATTGATGTTTCTGTTGCCCGTGGCGATGTTTGGCTCAACCATGCTCTATGCCGATGGCATGATTACCCCTGCCATTTCGGTGCTGTCTGCCTTTGAGGGCTTGCGCACCGCGACGCCGACTTTGTCGCATTACATCGTCCCCCTGACGGTCGTGGTGTTGCTCGCATTTTTTGCGGTTCAGCATCGAGGTACGGCGCGGATTGGCAAATTATTTGGCCCGCTCATGCTGCTCTGGTTTGTGGTGCTTTTTGCGTTGGGGCTGCGGGGAGTCTTGGCCTCGCCTTATGTGTTGGTGGCGATCAATCCCATTTATGCGATCCATTTTGTCGGCGAAAATTTCGGTACCGCTTTGCTGGTGATGGGGGCGGTGTTTTTGACCGTTACTGGCGGCGAGGCTCTGTATGCCGATATGGGGCATATGGGCCGTCGCCCGATCATGCAGGCCTGGTATTTTGTCGCCAACCCGGCTTTGCTGATGAATTATTTTGGCCAGGGGGCGATGGTATTGTCCGACCCCACAGCCGTGGAGAATCCGTTTTACAGCCTCTGTCCGCCCAGCCTGGTCATTCCGATGGTGGTGTTAGCGGCGGTGGCGACGGTGATTGCCAGCCAATCGGTGGTATCGGGGGTGTTTAGCCTCACCAAACAAGCCATCGCCCTGGGCCGCATCGTACCCTTGCGCGTCGTGCAAACCTCAAGCAGCGAATATGGCCAGATTTACATCCCGGTGGTGAATTGGATGGTGGCCATTGGCACTTTATTATTGGTGATCTTGTTCCGCAGCTCGGAAAATTTGGCGGGTGCCTATGGTTTGGCGGTGAGTTCAACCATGCTAATCACGGCCTGTATGTTCACCGTCGTGTTGCTGCAAAAACCCCATTGGCCGATTGCCAAAGCCCTGGCCTTTATTGTCGTGTTTGTGGTGATGGAGATTATGTTCGTCGCCGCCAATATGTCGAAATTGTTCGAAGGCGGTTGGGTGCCGATTTTGCTGGGTTTGACCTTATTTTTATTGACCGTGACCTGGACCCGCGGGACGCGGGCTTGCAGCAATAAAATCCGGCAAATGTCGGAAGATTATCACCAATTTATTGCCCGGTTGGATGAACCGGATATTCGCCGCTTGCCAGGCACAGCGGTGTTCCTCACCCGGATGCGCGACAAAGCCCCGCCTTTGCTCAGCAATTTGGTGCGTTGGAATCGCAGCCTGCATGAAACCGTCATTTTGCTGTCGATCGAAGTCTTGCGCGTACCCCGCGTCCACGCTCGTGATCGGATGCGCATCGAACCTTTGGGGCAAGGGATTACGCGGGTGGTGGCGACCTATGGCTATATGCAAACGCCCGATGTGCATGTGATTTTGCGCTGGTTGCCGCGTTTGGCGGGGTTGGAGGTCGATCCTGGCGAGTCGCTGTTTTATCTGTGGTCGGAAGAAATCTACCGCGATCCCGAAAAATCAGTCATGCCACAATTTTTGCTGACTCTGTTTACATTTATGCGCCGCAATGGTGCCCGCGCGCCGGATTATTTCCATTTGCCGCAAGACCGCGTGATCGAAATCGGGGTGCATTTGGAGATATAAATTGCCAAAAAAGGAGCGTCATTACCCGCCACATTATCCGTTTACGGATAATGTGAGTCGGGTAATCCCCCAGGAGTATTATTCCCTCAATCCCTGGGGGATTACCCGACTCGTGCCGTTCATTGCACGAACAGCACGGCGGGTAATGACGCTCTTTCTTTCCGGTCGCGCTAACTAAAGAGCGTCAGAAAAAAAGGAAGCGTCAGAGAAAAGGAGCGTCATTACCCGCCACATTATCCGTTTACGGATAATGTGAGTCGGGTAATCCCCCAGGAGTATTATTCCCTCAATCCCTGGGGGATTACCCGACTCGTGCCGTTCGTTGCACGAACAGCACGGCGGGTAATGACGCTCCCTTTTTTCTAACGCTCCCTTTTTTCTAACGCTCCCTTTTTTCTAACGCTCCCTTTTTTTGACGCTCTTTTGGCACGCGGCAGCGGGTAGTGACGCTCCCGTTTTGTCACCGCGTAAGGAGCGGCGCAAGAAATTACTTACCGCCGGCCGATTTTTGGATTTCTTCCAGGCTGGTTTTGATGCGTTGCTGGATAATATCCGCGGTATCCTTGCCCGATTTGGTGGCCAATTCGGCCAATTCTTTGGCGTTGAGCATGGCCTTTTCAAAGGCCAATTTGGTCAATTCGGTTTGTTTGGCCAGACGCTGTTCGTGGCTCATTTCCTCGAAACCATGTTTAATGATCTCCATCGCCTGGTCCAGGGTCTGGCGGAAAATCTCGGTCTGGCGTTTGCCGATTTCGTTAAGCCCCGATGCAGCCACTTGATTGGCCTTCATCAAACTTTCAAAATTGGCACGGGTATGTTCCGCGATTTGTTCCAAATTCAGGCCAGGGATTTTGAAATTACTGAACATGTCTTTGAACATATTGGGTACCAAATTTTCGGTGACCGAGGCGGTTTTGCTGGCGGTTGGTTTGTTCGGATTCATGAGATAGAGCCTTTCAGTTCGCAGGGATTTCGATGAAAATTTCACGCCGCGAAAATTTCATGCCGCACTGGCGATAATTTCTCGAAATCACGGTTAATTTACGCTTATGGAATCTAAGGCCTGACGGGAATAAATCAAGCCTTAATCATCGCACCAGCTAAAATGTCGCACACTGAATATTTTTGGTCGCATCGCATGTTGCAAAATATCCAGCAATATCAATGCAATATCTTGACAGCACCGATCTTGATACCATCTGTCAACCAGAGAGGGGGGAAGATTTAATACTTAAATCTTGCCGTAACCTTAAAGCCGAAAAGGAATATTAATATGACTGAGCAAAAAGAAAGAAAACCCACCGAAGATACCGCCACTCAGGCGGATCGCCAATGGAAACCCGGCGAAATCGCGCCGCAAACCGGCGAATATCATTGTGGCGGCTGTGGTCACGAGATTCACGTCGGCGAACATGGCCGGTTTCCGCCAGAAAATCATCACCAACATTCCCCCGAACATGGGGCGATTCGCTGGCAATTGATCCAAGGCGGCAAAAGCGACAAACCGCAAGCCGAGAATTGCGATGCGAACAAAAACCAGGCGAAATCCGAGTCGGATAATGACCAAGCAAAGTCGGAGTCAAACCCCGATTTGCAACGCAAATCCGCTTAAGAGCCTGATTCAAAATTAAGTGGGGGAAGTTATGAAAAGAAATTATTCTTCTTACCCCGCCGCCGCAGCCAAAGGGCGTCATTCCCCGCCGCAATATCCGTGGAACACGGATATTGCGAGTCGGGGAATCCCCCAGGCGTTTTGGGAATAATACTCCTGGGGGATTACCCGACTCAGCCTGCAAGCGGAAACCCGCTTGCAGGCTGGCGGGTAATGACGCGCCCGTTTTTGACGTTCTTTAGTTAGCGCGACCAGAAAGAAAGAGCGTCATTCCCCGCCGCAATATCCGTGGAACACGGATATTGCGAGTCGGGGAATCCCCCAGGCGTTTTGGGAATAATACTCCTGGGGGATTACCCGACTCAGCCTGCAAGCGGAAACCCGCTTGCAGGCTGGCGGGTAATGACGCTCTTCCTTCTTACCTCTTCCTTCCGGCGGGCAATGACGCTAACTTAATGTCAGAACACGTCCAGTTAAATCTGCCCCAGGGTCTTGATTTTGGCTTTGGGGTGGATTTCGGCTTGGCTTAAGACCACGGTGGTCGGGCGGAAGCGTTCGATCACCGAACGCACATAGGGGCGAATTGACGGGCTGGTGAGCAGAACCGGCGACTCGCCGCTGGTGGCAATGCGATCAAATGATTGGCGCACCGCGGTGATAAAGCGTTGCAATTGGGTGGGCGGCATCGAAAGTTGTTTGTCCTCGCCCACCCCCACCAGGCTTTCGGCAAAAATTTGCTCCCATTCCGGCGACAAAGCCAAGATCGGGACAAACCCGCCTTGGACGGCATAGGCTTCGGAGATTTGCCGCGACAGGCGTTGCCGCACATGTTCGGTAATTTGGCTGATCGAGCGCGTGTGGTTACAGGCCTCGGAAATCCCCTCTAAGATGGTCGGCATATCGCGCACCGAGACGCGTTCGTTCAAAAGATTTTGCAACACACGCTGCAAGCCATTGACGGTAATTTGGCCGGGTACCACATCGCCCACCAATTTTTGGTGATCTTTGTTGATTTCGTTGAGCAATTTCTGCGTCTCGGAATAAGACAGCAAATCCGACATGTTTTCTTTGATAATCTCGGTCAAATGGGTGGTGATGACGGTCGGGGGATCGACGACGGTCAGGCCACGAAACAAAGCCTCCTCGCGGTGGGCTTCGGAAATCCACATGGCGGGCAGACCAAAAGTCGGCTCGCGCGTCATTTCGCCGGGCAGGGAGATGGGTTCGCCGCGCGGGTCCATCACCAACAACATTTGCGGGCGCAAATCGCCGCGCCCGGCCTCGATTTCTTTGACGCGCACGACATAGGAATTGGCCGCCAATTGCAAATTATCCTGGATGCGCACTGGCGGCATGACAAAGCCTAAATCGCTGGCAATTTGGCGGCGCAGGGCGCGGATTTGGTCGGTCAGACGTTGGCCTTTGGGTGAATTGATCAAGGCGAGCAAGCCATAGCCCAATTCCAACCGCAATTGGTCAATTTGCAAGGCGGTGGCGATGGGTTCTTCGGGGGTCGCGGGCGGCGGTTCGTCCAAAGGCGCATCGGCAATCGCGGCTTGTTCTTGTTTTTGTTTTTCGCCCCAAATTAAATAGGCCATTCCGCCCAAGGCTATGGCAATGAGGGAGAATGGCAGCATCGGCATTCCGGGCAAGATCGCCAATACCCCAATCACCACGGCGGCCATGGTGAGGGCCATATGGCCGCCCAATTGTTTGAACAACGCCTTGTCGGTGCTGCCGACCGAGGAGGATTTGGTGACAATAAAACCCGCGGCGGTCGAGATGATAAAAGCGGGGATTTGGGTAACCAACCCGTCGCCAACGGTTAAAATCGTATAGGTTTTCGTGGCATCGGAAAAAGACATGTCGTGCTGCAACGTACCGATTAAAATTCCGCCCAGCACATTGATAAACACAATGATGAGGCCAGCCACCGCATCGCCACGGACAAATTTGGCGGCACCGTCCATCGCCCCGAAAAATTGGCCTTCATCTTCCAATTCTTTGCGTTTCTTTTTGGCTTCGGCTTCGTCGATATGACCGGCCGCGAGATCGGAATCAATCGACATTTGCTTGCCCGGCATGGCATCCAGGGTAAAGCGGGCAGCGACTTCGGCGATACGCGATGAACCCTTGGTCACCACCACGAAATTAACAATCACCAAGATGGCGAAAATGACAATCCCGATAATGAAATTGCCCTGCATCACCAAATGGCCAAAGGCCTGGATGACATGACCCGCCGCATCGGTGCCGGAATGCCCATTGGTGAGGATGAGCCGCGTCGAGGCCACGTTCAAGGCCAATCGCAGCAAGGTTGATAACAATAAAATGGTCGGAAAACTGTTCAATTCCAACGGTTTTTGGATAAACAACACCGTCATCATCACGATGAGCGAAATCGACAGCGAAATCACCAAGAGCAAATCGAGCAAAATACGCGGCACCGGCAACAACAAGCCCGTGAAAATTGCCAACACGCAAACCGCCAAGACGATTTCGCCCTGCCGCGCGGCACGGCGCAGCGTCACCCCCGCCAATCGCATGGCCGAGATGGCGCGCAAGCGTGGATTCATCGGGACAACGGCCATTATTGTCTCCGCCTCATATGGTCTGATAGGACAATCCAATAACGCATAAAACGGTAACCCATAACATCGGCAAAAACGGTAAAGCCCAATTATCCTTATTGTAGCCCTTCGTCGCTATCGCATCGCTCGATTATAGCGTAAACAAGATCAAACGCATAGTGAACTATGCTTTATCCAATTTTCGTTAATAAAGCCTTTTAATGCTTAAACTCAATCGGTTTCTATCCTATCCTGAGCCAGGGTTCAAGCCGCGCTAAGTTAAGAGCGTCAAAAAAGAGAGCGTCATTACCCGCAGATTTTTGCCGCTCCCCTTTTTTGCGGCGGGTAATGACGCTCTTCCTTTTAATGACGCTATACCCAGTTTCCTAAAGAGTTCCGAGTATGACCCCCCCTTCCTGCTTAGGAAGGGGGGGATAGAAAAGCCAGAATTTTTGTCAAAAAATTCTTGGCTTTTCTTGGGGGGGTTGGTGCAACATGTTGATTATATTAATAGATTTTCAATATCACCAACCCCCCCAAGCTCCGCTAAGCTGCTTCGCAGCT
>JASGCR010000116.1 GCA_030054015.1 Candidatus Symbiobacter sp.
CCTAAGCAGGAAGGGGGGGTCATAAAGCGGAAATCATTTGGAAACGGAGTATATACTCTGTTTCCCAATGTTTTCAGAGGAAATTGTCACTCTGAGGTTAGAGCCGGTGCGAACCAATCATGCCCGACAAAAAATCATTTTATAATTGACAAGCTATTAACGATTTTGTAACATAAATATAATTATTCTTATGGTTAAGCTAGAATCAAATGGTTAATGAAAAAATCAAAATATCCTCCGTTTCCTAAAGAAATCCGATTATGCCCCCCTTCCTACGGGAAGGGGAGGGGGGGCGTAAAGGTGAATTTTATAGGACACAGGGTATCGAATGCAAAATAATTTTTAACGGCAATGGCGATAATAAGGGTTGAATAACGGGACATGAACTTCACGAATAGGCAAAAAATTGCCATAATTGGTACGGGCATTTCTGGGATGGGTGCCGCCTATCTTTTACAGCCGCATCATGACATCACATTGTTTGAAAAAAATGATTATATCGGTGGTCACAGCCGTACGATTAATGTCAAGATCGATGATCAAATTATTCCCGTTGACACCGGATTTATTGTTTTCAACCAACGCAATTACCCGCTTTTAAGTCGGTTGTTTGGTCATCTTGATGTCCCGCTTATCCGCAGCAACATGTCGTTTGGCATCAGCATAGATCACGGCTGGCTTGAATTTGGTACGCCAAAATTACGCAATATTTTTGCGCAAAAAAGGAATTTGCTGCGTCCATTATTTTGGCGAATGCTGTGGGATATTCTGAAATTTTATCGGTCGGCGCGGCCATTTTTAGACCAAAATCCGGATGACAGTTTGGGAAATTTTCTTGACAAATTAAAGCTGGGACCTTGGTTTCAGAATTATTTTTTGTTGGCAATGGGCGGGGCGATTTGGAGTACACCGGTCGCCGACATGCTTAAATTCCCCGCGGCCAGCTTTGTCCGTTTTTTTGAGAATCATGGTTTATTGGCACGCAGCGGGCAACCGCAATGGTACACGGTGGCGGGGGGCAGCCGAGAATATATTGATCGCTTGGTTGCGCCCTTCCGCCGCCACATTCGACTTAATTGCGGCGTAAAACATGTGTTGCGGCAAAATGACGGGGTGGTGGTGGTCGATGGTCACGGTCAGCAGACGCGATTTGACCAGGTCATTTTTGCCTGCCATGCCGATCAAGCCTTGGCGATGATTGACTTTCCCCATCCGGACGAACAAAAAATTTTATCGACTTTCCGCTATCAACCCAATCGCGCGGTTTTGCACGGCGACATAAGTTTTATGCCCAAACGCCGCGCCGTCTGGTCAAGTTGGGTCTATCTAAGTGAAGGCGAAAATGATTTTGCCCAACCCATTTCGCTCAGTTATTGGATGAATAATTTACAATCGTTAAAAACCAAGCATCCTTTGATGGTTACGTTGAACCCGCACCGTGAAGCTGATGCGAAAAAGATTTATAATGATTTTATCTTTGAACATCCGGTGATGGATGCGGCGGCGATTGAAAGTCAGAAAAATTTTGCAACGATTCAAGGCGTTAATCGTTTCTGGTATTGCGGGGCCTATCTACGTTATGGCTTTCACGAGGATGGGCTGGAGAGTGCGGTCAAGGTCGCGCATCAAATGGGAATAAATCCGCCATGGTCATGATTCCGCAAATTTACACCGCCACAGTGATGCACAAGCGTTTATTCCCCAAAGTAAATTTTTTTTCTTATCGGGTTTATTATTTTGCGGTACCTTTGCCAGCACAGATCAAGACCGGAAGGTTGGTGCGGTTTGATGCCAAAGATGTCGGGCTTCGTGACGGCAGCGATCCCGAATCTTGGGCAAGAAATATTTTGGCAAAATATGGTCTTAATGACATCTGCCAATCCATTATTTTGGTGACGATGCCGCGCGTGCTTGGTTATGTATTTAATCCGGTAAGTTTTTACCTTTGTTGTGATGGCGATAAAAACTTAAGGACGGTGTTGTGCGAGGTGCATAATACTTTTGGGGAACAACATTTTTATGTCTGCGCCCATGCGGATGGCGCGCCAATTGAGGGCGATCAGTGGCTTTGCGCGACAAAAATATTTCACGTCTCGCCTTTTTTGCCCAGGCAGGGTCGCTATAAATTTCGCTTTTCTTTCGATGCCGAAAACCTTAGTATTTGGATTGATTACCTCAATGATGCGCAACAAAAGCAGCTGGTTACTTCGCTGGTCGGGCGATTTTTGCCATTGACGTCTCCCAATTTGCGGCGGGTTTTTTGGCAGCATCCCATGGTTACGCTTAAAACCATTTGGCTCATTCATTGGCAAGCATTGCGATTGGTTATGCGGGGCATTTCCTATAGACATAAACCGCGCCAACTCCCCGACAAAATTTCCGCCACCCATGAATTTTTATCGGGTAAATAAGCTCAAACGGCTTTGATGCCAACAAAAATAGCCAGGATACTGATTTGATGAGGAACCCCATGTTCAATCAGAAAATAACCACGCATTTTCTCAAAGCCCTTAATTATATCGATTATGGGTCGCTGGTGCTGACGACTCCGGATGGGAAAAATTATGCGTTCACGGGCAAAAATCCTGGGGCCAGGGCCGAGGTTATGCTGCAGGATTGGCGGGTTCTTAACGCCATTTTGCAACGGGGCGATATTGGATTGGCCGAGACGTTTCGTGACGGCGGATGGGATACGCCGGACCTAACAGAATTATTTTTGTTTGGGCTGCAAAATCAAAACGCATTGGGAAATTATATTAATGGCGGTCGAATTGGCCGCTATGCCGCCCAGATTTTACAATTTTTTACCCAAAATACGCGGCGCGGCAGCAAAAAGAACATCAGCGCCCATTATGATTTGGGCAATGATTTTTATGAATTGTGGCTTGACCCCAGCATGACCTATTCCTCGGCACTTTATTCTCGTCCCGGCGAAGATTTGTACGACGCGCAAATGCACAAATATGACCGCATCATTGACGGGTTGAAACCTTCGGGAACCTTGCTGGAAATTGGCTGCGGCTGGGGCGGTTTCATCGCGCGCGCACTGGGCCAAAAAGATTATGACATCAAAGGCATAACCATTTCCGATGCTCAATATCATTTTGCCACGCAGCGGATCGGCCAGGATGCGGTCATTGCGCTCGAAGATTACCGCGAGCAATCGCGTGTCTTTGACCAAATTGTTTCCATTGAAATGTTTGAAGCGGTGGGCGAAAAATACTGGCCGGTTTATTTTGCCAAGTTAAAATCATTGCTGGCCAGACAAGGCAATGCGATTATTCAAACCATTACCATCCAAGATAAAAGTTTCGAGAGTTATCGCAAAAGCGGCGATGCGATACGAACCTATATTTTTCCAGGCGGAATGCTGCCCTCGCCGACGCGCTTTCATGCCGAGGCCGCCAGGTCCGGGCTTGGGATTGTTGATCATTGTTCTTTTGGTCAAAGTTATGCCTTAACCTTACGCCAATGGCTGAAAAATTTTGATGCCAAACGGGAGGCGGTGTTGGCGATGGGATTCGATGAGAAATTCATACGCATGTGGCGTTTTTACCTCACTTATTGCTGCGCCGCTTTTTCTCATGGTCAAACCGATGTCATGCAGTGGAAATTGAGTCATGCGGATTAAAATCTTTTTTATCGCATTTTTGTTGATGCTGTCACCGCGTCACATTTTTGCCATTGAGGCGATTTATCATCATGTCCCCAATGCGGCAATGGTGGGGCGCGGCGAACTTTCTTTCCTTATGATGAATGTCTATCAAGCGACACTTTATGCGCCGCATGGAAAGTGGGAGAGAACCAAACCCTTTGCCCTGTCGATTGAATATCGCCGCGACATTGCCGGCAAAGATATTGCCCATCGTTCGGTGTATGAAATCCGCAAGCAAGGGTTCACTGACGAGATGAAATTGGCGGATTGGCACGAGAAAATGAATAAGATTTTTCCCGATGTTAAGGATGGGACAATACTTACCGCGATATATTTACCAGGGTATCAAAATTTGAGCGATCAAACTTTGTTTTACCAAGGCGAGGCCATGATTGATGTGGTCAAAGATGACATGTTTGGGCGGTATTTTTTCAATATTTGGTTGGGAGAGAAAAGTTCGGCTCCCAAATTGCGTCTGGCATTGTTAGGGTTACGATGAATTCATCATCTCTATCGACATTATCGACGAAATCATTGCTGCTTTATGGTGTCATTGCGGTGCCGATGGCATTTGCCGGGTTTCCGCTTTATGTTCTGGCACCGGATTTTTACGCCACAAATTACGGATTAACCTTAACCCAACTTGGTACATTATTATTGGCGATACGGCTTTTTGACGCGGTGCAAGACCCGTTTTTTGGCTGGCTGACCGACCGGATGGGGGGGAAATTTACGTTGTTGGTGGCGGGGGCGGCCGGAGTCATTTGTGTCTCGATATTCGGGCTGTTTAATCTTGTGCTTTTCTCGCCGGTGCTTTGGTTTGCTTTGTGTCTTTATCTTGCGGTGAGTGCCTATGGGTTGATGGCCATCGTGGTGGGTGCCCAGGCGACTTTGTGGACGGCGCATCAAACCGATCAAACCCGCCTGGCCGGGATGCGCGAAGCTTTGGGGTTGGTTGGGTTGGTGGTGGCGGTTTCGATGCCCTGGCTGTTATCCAGTTTTTTGCGGCCAGACCAGGTTTATGTTTGGTATAGTTTGGGATTGACGCTGCTCATGGCGGTTGGCATTGTTAGTTTTTCGCGGGTTTTAAGCCATTCAATGGCCAGGCAGCGGGATCGGCAAAAAATATCGCGCCCGTTTTTATCGGCCTTTGCCGCCCTTTCGCGTCGGCAACTTATTCTGTTCGCAATCTATGCCGTCAGTATGATCGCATCGAGTTTTCCCGCGGTTTTGGTGATATTCTATGTACGCGATTTGTTGGCGGCCGAACATCTGACCGGAATCTTTCTGTTGCTGTATTTCCTTTCCGGCGCGGCCTTTATGAAAGTTTGGACGCAACTCAGTGGGGAGTTCGGCAAATATCAAGCATGGGTATTGTCCAATTTGTTGGCGGTGCTGGGTTTTATCGCCGCTTTTTTCTTGGGCGCGGGGGATGTTTGGCAATTTGCCTTGGTTTGCTTTGTGTCCGGCATCGCATTGGGGGGTGATCTGGTCTTGCCGCCCTCGATTTTGGCGGACGAAGTACATGCCAACAAAAGTGAAATTTATGCCGCGACGCATTATGCGTTGTTGGCATTTATGGCCAAGGCGGCCCTGGCCTTGGCATCAGCGATGGCCCTGCCGGTTTTGGATGCGGCGGGGTTTAAGCCGCAAACCGCGAACAGTGCCAGCGCACTTTTGGCTCTTTCGACCGCTTATGCGCTGATTCCCTGTGGCTTAAAGCTGTTGGCGGCGATGATGATCTATTTCTTTTCAATTCGGAAGCAAGGGAGGCTAAGATGAAACTGCTTAAAATTCTGTCCATGATCGGAGTTGGTTTTATGTTGAACAATTGCGGCGGCAACGCCATTCATTTTTATAAAGACACAATCCCAGAGGCCAATATCAAAGAATATTTTAACGGCCCGATCAAAGCCTGGGGCATCGTCCAGGATTGGCGCGGTCGCGTCGTGCGGCGTTTTGATGTCACGATGGTCGGCAAATGGGAAGGCGATACCGGCACCTTGACCGAGCATTTTGAATTTTATGACGGCAAATCCCAAGATCGGGTGTGGACGATCAAGAAATTGTCCGATGGCAAATACCAAGGCACCGCCCCTGATATTTTAGGTATCGCCACCGGCGAAAATAACGGCAGTGCCATTCATTGGGATTATGTGATGGATTTGCCGGTTGGTGACACCAGCTATCGCATCCGTTTTGATGATTGGATGTGGGTGATGAATGACGGGGTGATGATAAACCGTTCCTATCTGAAAAAATTTGGCATCACGGTTTCCGAGCTGACCCTTTTCATGCAGAAACAGAAACCTTGAACAAATTGGGGTTAAAAAATGGGCTTAGGAAAAAGGCGGTTTAACGGCGAGGTGATCTGGATTATCGGTGCCAGCAGCGGCATCGGGGCTGCCCTGGCGCGGGAATTATCGGCACAGGGCGCGGTTTTGGTGCTGTCGTCGCGGCGCCAAGACCGGCTTGACGAGCTTAATCTGTCGTTGGGCGGGAAGCACCTGGTTTCTGTTCTTGATGTGACGGATGCGGCGGCGTTTACGCAAACCGCGCAGGCGATTCACGCCAATTATGGCCGGATCAACCGCGTCATATTTTTAGCGGCTGCGTATGAACCCATGAAATTAGATGATCTTGACCTTGCCAAAACCCACCAAATTGTTGCCAGCAACCTGTGCGGGGCCTTCAACGCCATCCAGGCCATCTTGCCCTTGATGAAGCAGCAAAAGATCATGGGGCAAATCGCATTGTGCGGCAGCGTCGCGGGCTATATAGGCTTGCCCGCCGGCCAACCCTATAGCGCAACCAAGGCCGCCATCATCAACCTGGCAGAAAGCCTTTATGCCGAAATCGGCGAATGGGTTGACGTAAAACTGATTAGCCCCGGATTTGTGCGCACCCCGCTCACGGCAAAAAATAATTTCTTCATGCCGATGATGATTGAGCCGGAACAGGCGGCGATGGCGATTGCCAATGGTTTGCGCTCATCCTGCTTTGAAATCCATTTTCCCAAGAAATTTACCCTGATTATAAAATTGCTTCGCCTCTTGCCGCGTCATTTATCGCTTAAATTGATAAGGAAGCTTAATCCATAATATACATCGCAACCGAGGGGGGCGATAGATATTTTCTTTGCCCTTACCACCCCTCAATTGCGCAAATTATTCAGGCCTTCCCCGCCGCGCTGACTACAGAGCGTCATTACCCGCAGATTTATGCCGCGAAGCGGCATAAATCGGTCGGGTAATCCCCCAGGAGTATTATTCCGTAAAACTCCTGGGGGATTACCCGACTCGCATGATCCGTTTCACGGATCATGCGGCGGGTAATGACGCTCTT
>JASGCR010000117.1 GCA_030054015.1 Candidatus Symbiobacter sp.
CGCTTCGCGGCAAAAATCTGCGGGTAATGACGCCCCTTTTTTAGGAATGACGCTCTATTCTTTAGAACGCGGAGTGTAATTCCTCTAATTGGCGCAGAAGTTCGGGGAAATCATTTTTTACCAAATGCCAATGATCGGTCAAATTAATGTCACCATATTCATGAAGGCCATCGTTCCTGAGATCAACCAGCTTCTCCCAGTTAATTTGAGGATTTTTTAAATGAAAATCACGCGGAATCCGGTTGGCGGCTTCGCCAATAATTTCCATAAGGCGTGAAACCGCTAAATTAAGCATTTTGTTATCAATAAAATCCGTTTCCGAAACGTCCTTTAAAAACTCCAGGGCTTGGCTAATCGCATCGATCATATGCTCAATACGCGAGGGAATCCTTACGGTTTCTTTATCCGGCATGAATTTTGCCCCTCCTCTGAGCATTACCGAATTGATTAATTCAGGTTTTCTGTAGCCATTATTTTCATCAGGTACTTCAGGGTCTTTATATTCAATTTTTGCCGTTGCCAATACTTCGTCACGAAAGATATTGGGAAAACGCGAACGGCGCGGCTGATTCAACCCACCCAAAGTAATTAAATCCACCTTGCGCCCGCCGACCAAATCGGACAATTCCCATTTAATATGAGAAAGTTTTGTCAACCCATGCACAATCCCAGGCCGGAACTCGACCAACAGATCAACGTCGCTGGCCGCGGTTGCGGTGCCTTTGGCGAACGAGCCAAACACCGATAATTTTTTGATCTGGTGCTGGCGGCAAAGGGCGGCGAGGGCGTTGTGATCCGGGAAAACCGACATGGCACGATCATCCTATGCTCAATTGCTTCAAGCAAAAAAACAATTTCCACATGTTAATTTGCAAATTTTGCTGGCATAATCAGGCGAGGTCGTGACCGATCCACCTAAAAACGCGGAATTTGCGCCAAAAATAATTCTGCAAAAGCAATCTTGCATATCTTAAAAAAATTTGCTAGGGGAACATCCTATAAGGGCGAAGAAATGGATAATTTGCACAAGCAACCACTGGCAACCGAACTCGATATTGACGGTATTATGCAAAGGATACCGCATCGCTATCCGTTTTTGATGATTGACCGCATTGTCGATATCGTGCCTGGCGAATCGGCGGTGGGGATCAAAAACGTGACGGTTAATGAACCGCATTTCCAAGGCCATTTTCCCAATCGGCCGGTTATGCCAGGCGTATTGATTATTGAGGCCATGGCGCAAACCTCGGCAGCCCTTGTCGTGCATACGCTGGGGGATGATGCCAGGGGGAAATTGGTTTATTTTATGAGCGTCGATGGCGGCAAATTCCGTAAACCGGTCGTGCCGGGCGATGTGCTCAAGATTCACGTCAAACGCCAGCAACGCCGCGGCAATGTCTGGAAGTTCCAAGCCGAGGCCAAAGTCGATGGACAACTCGTGGCCGAGGCCACTTATGCCGCAATGATTATGGATGATGATTCGAAATAAATCATGACCAATTCCCAACGCCAAATTCACCCCACGGCGATTATCGATCCCACGGCCATACTTGGCGAAGCGGTCGAGATAGGCCCTTTTGCCGTGATTGGTGGCGGGGTGGTGCTGGGAAATGGGGTAAAAATCTATCCCCATGCGGTTGTCATGGGCGACACGAATATTGGCGACCATACCGAGATATTTCCGTTCAGCGCGATTGGCCTCGCCCCCCAAGATAAAAAATACCAGGGCGAGAAAACCCGCCTGGTGATCGGGCAACATTGCGTCATACGGGAACATTGCACCTTTCACCCCGGCACCAAAACCGGCACGGGCATCACCCTCATCGGCAATCACGGCTTGTTTATGGTTAATACCCATATTGCGCATGATTGCCGCGTCGGGGATCATGTGATCATGGCCAATAATGTCACGCTGGGGGGGCATGTCACGATTGGCAATCATGCGATATTGGGCGGGATTTCGGCGTATCATCAGCATTCCCAGGTGGGAGAATATGCGATGGTGGGCGGCATGACCGGGGTCGAATCGGATGTTATTCCCTTTGGTCTGGTCATGGGGGATCGCGCGTCATTGCGCGGCCTTAATATTATCGGCCTGAAACGACGCGAAGAACGCGGCGAGATCAGCCGCGACACCATCACCGCCTTGCGCCAGGCCTATCGCATGATTTTTGAAGAAAATGATGGCACGATGATGCAGCGTCTGTCCTTGGTCAGCTCGCTTTATGCGCAGGATGCGTCGGTGATGGCGGTGGTGGATTTTATTCAATCTCCTGGCCGGCCGCGTCAACTCTGCTTGCCGCAGCGTCGCCGCCATGATAAAAACCAAGATAAGGATGGGGATGCCGCCGCAAATGGCGTAAATCAGGGCGGCGTAAATCAGGGGGGCATAATTCACGGGGCCGGGTCCCTCGCCCGCTAAGGTTACCAGCATGAAAGAGGACAAGGTTTTGGGCATTATCGCCGGCAATGGTGATTTGCCGGTGCGGCTCATTGAGTTTTGTCGCAAGTCCGCGCGTCCTTATTTTGTTTTAGCCCTTGAGGGGCAAACCCCCACCGCGATTTTGACCGATATTCCCCACATTGTGGTGAGATTGGGGGCGGTGGGGACGGCTTTGGCGGCCCTGCGCGGTGCGGGCGTGACAGAGATCGTGTTGGCCGGTGGGGTGAAACGCCCATCCTTATTGACCTTAAAACCCGACAGTACTGGCATGGCCTTGCTGGCGCGGCTGTCGCTTCATGCCTTTGGCGATGATGGCTTGCTGCGGGTTTTGTCCGATTGGTTGGAAGAGCAGGGCTTTCGCGTGATCGGGGTGGATTCGCTTTTGACCGGTTTGCTGGCGGATTTGGGCGTACTCGGCAAATTCCACCCCGACGCGCTGGCGCAACAAGATATTGAACGTGGCATCGCCGTGGCGCGTGCGCTCGGTCAGGTTGACGTTGGCCAGGCTGTGGTGGTACAACAAGGCATCGTGCTGGGGGTTGAGGCGATTGAGGGTACCGATGCTTTGTTGCATCGGGTCGCCAATTTGCGCCGCGATGGGCTGGGCGGCGTGTTGGTCAAACTCTGCAAACCGGGGCAAGATCGGCGTTTTGACCTGCCCACCATTGGGGTCGAAACCGTCGCCCGCGCCGCCTCGGTGGGGTTGCGCGGCATTGCGGTCGAGGCCGGATTGGTGATTATTCTGGGGCGTGACCAGGTGATTGAACGCGCCAATCAAAGCGGCATTTTTATCATTGGGATTGAGGGCGGCAAATAATTCTGATCCCTCCTTCCCGTCGGGCGGGGGAGGTCATCAGTGGGGGGATCATGAGTCTCATGATTAAATTATCGCTGATCGCCCTGATTGTTTGGGGGTTGTTTTTCGTCTTGCGTAAGGGCCGGCGCAGCGGCGCGGCGGCGGCGGCAAACGGTGCCATGCCAGGCGGCGGGGGCAACTCAAGCGGGGGCGGGGGCGCGGGATTTAACGCCGGCAAATCCATTCGGATTGAGGAATTGGTGCCTTGTTCGGTCTGCGGGGTCTATGCCGTGATGTCGGTCACGAAACCTTGTGGCCGCAAGAACTGCCCTCGATTAGGTTAAGTTGCGTACTGACCCCCCCTTCCTGCTTAGGAAGGGGGGGGATAGAAAAGCTAGAATTTTTTGTCAAAAAAATTCATAGCTTTTCTTGGGGGGGTTGGTGCAAAATACTGATTCTGATTAAGTTCTTATCATCACCAACCCCCCCTAGCTCCGCTAAGGGCTTCGCCCTAAGCTTCGCTTTCCCCCCCTTCCTAAGCAGGAAGGGGGGGTCGTAAAGGCGAATTTTCAAGGACACGGGGTATAATCTGGGCTAAATTAAGCCAATTTTCTGGGTGCGCCTCATGTTAAACGAGCAAAAAGCGACCGCAACTGAAGCAAATAACGAAGACACCGCCATCGCCCGCCCCCTGGTCGTTGAAAAACTGCGCCATCCGGAAAAAGCCCACCGCCCCGACAATCCCGTCGCCCGCAAACCGGATTGGATTCGCGTCAAGGCTCCGACCAGCCCGCAATACCAGGAAACCCGCGATTTAATGCGGCGGTTAAAATTAAACACGGTGTGTGAAGAGGCGGCTTGCCCCAATATTGGCGAATGCTGGGCGAAAAAACACGCGACAGTGATGATTTTGGGGGCGATTTGTACCCGCGCCTGTGCCTTTTGCAACGTGGCGACCGGCAAGCCGGGCCAGGTCGATCAAGACGAACCCCGCCACACGGCCGAGGCGGTGGCGCAATTGGGTCTCGCCCATATTGTCATTACCTCGGTTGACCGCGATGATCTGGCGGATGGCGGAGCGGCGCATTTTGCCGCCACGATCAACGCCATTCGCGCCGCCGCCCCCACCACCACGATTGAGGTTTTAACCCCCGATTTCCTGCGCAAACCTGGGGCGTTGGCGGTGGTGGTGACGGCCAAACCGGATGTGTTTAACCATAATTTGGAAACCGTGCCGCGTTTATACCCCTCGATCAGGCCAGGAGCGCGATATTTCCAATCCTTGTCGTTATTGGCCGAAGCCAAACAGCGTGATCCCAGCCTTTTCACCAAATCGGGTTTAATGGTGGGTTTAGGCGAATCACGCGAAGAAATCTATCAAGTGATGGATGATTTGCGGGTGGCGGATGTCGATTTCCTGACATTGGGGCAATATCTCCAGCCCACTCCCAAACATGCGGCGGTGGATCGTTTTGTCACGCCGGATGAGTTTGAGTCATACCGCCAAATCGCGCTGGCCAAGGGGTTTTTGCTGTGTTCCTCGTCGCCTTTGACCCGTTCCTCCCACCATGCGGGCGAGGATTTTTTTCAACTCCGCGCGGCGCGGCAACGCATTTTGGCGGCGCAGGGTTAGTCGATGCCGTCCCATCGTGAACAAAAATTACTCCCCTATGCCCCGGCGCAAATTTTCGCGTTGGTGGCGGATATCGAGCAATATCCGCAATTTCTGCCCTGGTGCCTCGCCGCGCGGGTGAAAAGCCGCGGGCCTGCCCCCGATTCGGGGGAATGGCTGTTGGCCGATTTGGTGATTGGCTATAAATTGATCCGCGAGTCCTATACCAGCCGCGTGATCTTGAACCCGCCCCGCGTGATCGAGGTTACCTATACCC
Source organism: Candidatus Symbiobacter sp. (assembly GCA_030054015.1). Lineage (GTDB taxonomy): Bacteria > Pseudomonadota > Alphaproteobacteria > Elsterales > Elsteraceae > JASGCR01. The sequence continues at coordinate 5,129 of JASGCR010000117.1, forward strand.
AAGGGCCGTTCAAATCGCTGCATAATCTGTGGCGGTTTTCTGAGCATGACGGGCATTGCCAGGTCGATTTCGCCCTCGATTTCGAGTTCAAAAGCGGTTTTCTGCAAAAAATGATCGAACCTTTTTTCGCCGACGCGGTGCGGCGGATGGTTGCCGCGTTTGAATTGCGGGCGGACAAGATTTTGGGTCAGGCGAGCATGACCCCCCCTTCCTGCTTAGGGAAGGTCTGAACAAGTCTAGCTTTACCCCCCCCTTCTAAAGGAAGGTCTGAACAAGTCAGAAAAGTCACTGACCCCCCCTTCCTGCTTAGGAAGGGGGGGATAGAAAAGCTAGAATTTTTTGTAAAAAAATTCATAGCTTTTCTTGGGGGGGTTGGTGCAGGGCATTGATTCTAAATAGATTTTCAACATCACCAACCCCCCCTAGCTCCGCTAAGGGCTTCGCCCTAAGCGTCGCTTTCCCCCCCTTCCTAAGCAGGAAGGGGGGGTCAGATGCGATGCAACCGCTCGCAAATGCGCCGTTTTTTTGGCAAAAAAGTGACTTATTCAGACTTTCCTTAGCAAGGGGGGCATAGAGGCGAATTTTCAATACAACCTATGCGACAAATCGCTGCTTGCCACATCATATTTCCTTGCTATGCGCGTGATAATCCCCTAAATCATATGGAGAGTTAATGACTGGTTAAATCAAATCCACAGGAGTACTAAATGTTCCGTTGCAAGAATCGCTTAAGCTTAACCATCGGTGGGGCGAGCCTACTCGTCGCGCTCACCGCCGTGACGTCACCCAAGGCCTGGGCCGGGCCAAGCCATTTTTATGCGCGGCTTAATGGCGGCGCGTCCTTTAACACCATCGATGCGTCGGGCAACGCGACCAAAGATGTTGGCACCGGTGGATTGATTGGCGGTACGGTCGGGTATCAATTTGACAATGGGTTTTCGACCGAATTGGGACTCGATTATAACGGCAGCAACACGATCAAACAGGCCAGCCAAACCGATAAGGTTGGCAGCACCATCAATTATCGCGCGGCGGTGGGTTATTATGTCGGGCTTGGCTTTACGCTGCAGCTTGGTGTGTCCTATTTTGGCGATCAGCAAAATCAGACCAGTTTAACCGCTGCGACCGCCTTGACGCCGGTGGGTACCACGGCCAAAACCAATCAATCCGCCTTGACCATCATGCCGCAAGTGAGTTGGGGCTTCCCGATCACACCGATGATCATTCCCTTTGCCACGGTTGGGGTCGGCTATGCGCGGAACACCACCGGTAATGGCGCATTTACCGGAGGCAATTCATTGGCGACGCTTTCTGGCGGGCTGTTGCCTGAGGGAATGGGGCGCGTAACCGGCGGCAGCGTGAAGGGCATAACCAGCAATTCCCTGGCTTATCGTTTAGGGGCGGGTGTGGATTTTCCGGTTTCGCCCGCCGTCGATATCGTCATAAATTATACCTACATGAATCAGGGTGAATTTAAGTCCGGCGCAACCAGTCTGAGTTATGATGCCACCGCCAATTCTGTCGCCAACGGTGCCTTTGGCCCGCAAGCCGCCGGGGGGGTGAAGCAAGTAATGCTGGGATTAGATGGCCAAGCCGCCGGTACCTCCACCTCTCAGACCATATCCTCAAACGTGGTGACGGTGGGTGTGAGTTATAAATTTTAGCGTCTTTCGGGGGGGGGCTGAGTAACTCCATTGCCGCTGCGCTAGGTAGAGCGTCAAAAAAAGGGAGCGTCAAAAAAAGGGAGCGTCAAAAAAAGGGAGCGTC
>JASGCR010000118.1 GCA_030054015.1 Candidatus Symbiobacter sp.
AGCGCGGAGCATTCTAACCTCAGAATGACACTCTTAGGACTTGTTCAGAGGTTCCCTAAGCAGGAAGGGGGGCATAAAGCGGAATTCATTTGGAAACAGAGCATATATAACCAAAGGAAAACGGGCGTGGCGGAAATAAAACGGCGCGGCAAAAAACTGACTCTAAGCGGTTGGGGGCGCTTTCCCAAAAGCACCAGCCTGGCCTATCGCCCGGAATTTACCGCCGATATGGGCCGGGAATTTTTGGCCGGTGGTGGCGAAGAGAGGGGGGCATCGCTGGTGGCGCATGGCGGCGGGCGATCCTATGGCGATCAAGCCCTGAATGACCAAAAAGCGGTGATTTTAACCGCCCGCTGGGATCGGTTATTGGCGTTTGATGCCGCAAGCGGGATGGTGGTGGCCGAGGCGGGGGTGACTTTCGCCGAGCTCATGAAAATATTTTTGCCGCAAGGCTGGTTGCCGCCGGTCATGCCGGGTACCGCCTATGTGACGTTGGGCGGCGCGGTCGCCAATGATGTCCACGGCAAAAATCATGACCAAAAGGGCAGTTTCGGTCAGAATTTGGCCTGGTTTGACCTGATGATCCCCTCCGGCGAGATCAAACGCGTGAGTCTTGAGTCCGAACCCGATCTCTTTCGCGCCACATTGGGGGGATGCGGTCTGACGGGGGTGATTTTGCGGGTCGCCCTGCCGATGCAGCGCGTGGCGGGCGACAAGATAAATGTCCGGTCACAACGCATGGCATCGCTGGGGCAATTTATCGCCGCACTAAAGGATGAGCGCAGCCGGGCCGAGCGCAGCCAGGCCGAATCAGCCGGCCAAAATTCGCCCCGCCAATATTATGCGGTGGGCTGGATCGATGCCCTGGCGCACGGCAAAAATTTGGGGCGCGGCATTTTGCAGGTCGGCGAAATCGAACCGGGCGCGGGCAATGATCTGGCCTTTACCGCCTTGTCCGCGGGGGAACGCCATACCCGTAAATTCCCGCTTGATTTGCCTTCATTTGCCCTCAATCGCGCGGTGGTGCGGGGTTTTAACGCGATGTATTTTCGCCGCGTCCCAGCCCGGGGTTGCCAAACCGACACGCTCTTGCAAAAATTTCTTTTCCCCTTGGATGCCATTTTGCATTGGAATCGCTTGTACGGAAAACGGGGATTTCAGCAATTCCAATGCGTCATTCCCGATGACCAGGCCGAGACCGCAATGGCCGAGATTTTAACCACCAGCCAAAGACTTGGAACGGCCAGTTTCCTGGCGGTGTTGAAAAGTTTAGGTGGCGATGGTTTGGGCTATTTATCTTTTCCGATGCGCGGCATGACCTTGGCCCTTGATTTTCCCCGTCATGCGGGTTCGGATGAACTTTTTCGCGCCCTGCACGCCATTGTTCGCCAATATCACGGCCGGGTTTATTTGGCCAAAGATTCCGCCCTGACCGCAGCGGATTTAGCCAGCATGTACCCAAATTTGCCGCAATTTTTGGCGGTGCGGCGTACGCTTGATCCGCAGGGGCGATTTTCTTCGGATATGGCGCGGCGGCTCGGCTTGTAAGTTTTTTCCCGAAATGGCAACCGGCGGATCATGGCAATCATGGCAAACACACAAAAAACCCCAACGCAGGATTTATGGCTTATTTTAGGGGCATCCTCGCCGATTTGCCAGGAATTTGCCCGCTTGGTGGCGGCACAAGGATGCGAGGTGATTCTCGCGGGTCGCCAGAGCGAAATATTGGAAGTTTTGGCGGCGGATTTGCGTTTGCGCTCTCCCTCTGCCGCGATTGCGACCTTGCCCTTTGATGCCAGCCTGGCGGTGGATCGGCATAAATTGGCCGAATTTTGTCGTCAAGCGGTAGAAAATCGTCCGGTTTCACTGCATGTCATGCTGGGTTTTGCCCACCAAGAACCACAAGAGCGTATCGAACAAGAACCGGATTTGGCCGCAAAAGTCATTAACATCAGTTTGGCCGCCGCCGCCGCCAGTTTAATGGGGCTTTTGCCCTATCTTACGGATGCGTCCCGGCCGTCGCGGGTGGTTATCATTGCCTCGGTTTCCGGGGATCGCGGGCGGCGGTCAAATTACGTTTATGGTGCCGCCAAGGCCGGGCTGATTGCTTTGGCATCGGGGCTGCGGTCACGGCTTTACCCAAGCGGCGGGCATGTTGTCACCGCCAAATTGGGTTTTATCGACACCGCTACCACCTGGGGTGGAGAGAAAATCTTCCTCGCTGCCGCCCCCAAAGAGACGGCGAAGGCTTTGTTGCACGCCAGCGACAGGCGAAAAAATGTGATTTATTACCCCAAATTTTGGGGGGTGATTATGGCCATTATTCGCGTGATTCCTGAGGGGGTTTTCAAGCGTTTGCCGTTTTGACGTGATCGATAACGACGCGATTTGACGCAAGGCATAAAACCTGGCAAAATTATGAACTGACGATGGCGCGCGATTTGGATTAAATAAAATAACACCAAGGGGGGAATCATGGCGGTTGTACATAAATTTGACTCATAGCAAAAATCCCCCAAAGCGGCGACGGCGGCGGGCGGTGACGGAGGGCCACCCATGGAACTCTTGGAACGGGTAATCAAAATCGAGGCAACCTTGCCCAGCCTGGCGAGTAAATCCGATGTTGATATGCTGCGCAATGACATGAGCCATATGGCGACCAAGGTCGAATTACAGGCTTTGCGGGCCGATTTTCACCGCGACCTTAATATGCAGACCTGGCGTTTGATTGGTGTGTGTGGGGCCTTGGTGGCCACGACCTATTTCATTGCCACCCATTTTGGTCATTAACCGAAGCCAGGCGTTTGAACCTATAAACTAGAAAAATGGAAGGAAATCATGGCAGTTGTACATAAATTTGACTCACAGCAAAAATCCCCCAAAACCGCAACAGCGGCGGCGGGCGGTGACGGAGGGCCTCCGATGGAACTCTTGGAACGGGTAATTAAAATCGAGGCAACCTTGCCCAGCCTGGCGAGCAAATCCGATGTTGATATGCTTCGCAGCGATATGGCTGTTATGCGTAGCGATATGAGTCATATGGCGACCAAGGTCGATGTCGATGTGATCCGCAGCGAGATGGCTGTTATGCGTAGCGATATGGGCCATATGCGTAACGAGATGAGCCATATGGCGACAAAGGCCGAATTACAGGCTTTGCGGGCTGATTTTCACCGCGATATGAATTTGCAGACCTGGCGATTGATTGGTGTTTGTGGGGCTTTGGTTGCCACGACCTATTTCATTGCCACCCATTTTGGTCATTAACCGAGGCCAGGGCGTTTGAACCTATAAATTAGAAAAAGGGAAGGAAATCATGGCAGTTGTACATAAATTTGACTCACAGCAAAAATCCCCCAAAACCGCAACAGCGGCGGCGGGCGGTGACGGAGGGCCTCCGATGGAACTCTTGGAACGGGTAATTAAAATCGAGGCAACCTTGCCCAGCCTGGCGAGCAAATCCGATGTCGACCTGATCCGCAGCGATATGGCTGTTATGCGCAGCGAGATGGGCCATATGGCAACCAAGGTCGAATTGGAAAAGCTTCGTGCTGATTTAGCAGAAATGATTACGGGGGTTCACCGCGAGCTTAACATGCAGACCTGGCGTTTGATTGGTGTGTGTGGGGCCTTGGTGGCCACGACCTATTTCATTGCCACCCATTTTGGTCATTAACCGAAGCCAGGCGTTTGAACCTATAAACTAGAAAAATGGAAGGAAATCATGGCAGTTGTACATAAATTTGACTCACAGCAAAAATCCCCCAAAACCGCAACAGCGGCGGCGGGCGGTGACGGAGGGCCTCCGATGGAACTCTTGGAACGGGTAATTAAAATCGAGGCAACCTTGCCCAGCCTGGCGAGCAAATCCGATATTGACCTGATCCGCAGCGATATGGGCGTTATGCGCAACGACATGAGCCATATGGCGACCAAGGTCGAAGTTGAGTCTTTGCGGGTGGCGGTGGGTAATTGCGCAACCAAGGCCGAAGTTGAGTCTTTGCGGGTGGCGGTGGGTAATTGCGCAACCAAGGCCGAATTACAGGCTTTGCGGGCCGATTTTCACCGCGATATGAACTTGCAGACCTGGCGCTTGATTGGCGTTTGTACCGCCTTGGTGGCTGCCACCTATTTCATTGCCGCCCATTTTGGGCATTAGTGGGCGACAGGAACCATGATGATGTCACTTCCCAGGGCGCAAAATCTGCTGCAAAAACTTCCGCATTTTGGCTTGCCCGATTATGCCACGCCGGGTGAGCGGTTGATTCGCTTGCTTGTACTTTGTTGTGCTGGCTTGGTTTTATGGTTTCTGGTTGCGCCTTTATTTGTGGTTATTCCTTTATCTCTGTCAAAAGAGCCATTTTTTACCTTTCCCATCGCGCATTATTCTTGGCGATGGTATGTGAATTTCTTTGCCGATGCCAGGTGGATGGCGGCACTTGAAAATAGTTTTGTCACCGGCCTGGGGGCGATGATTTTATCGACGATTTTGGGGACTTTGGCGAGTTTGGGGGTGGCGCGACCGGAATTTCCCTATCGCCGTCTGGTCATGTCGTTTTTGATTTCGCCCATGATTATTCCGGTGGTGGTGGTAGCGGTTGGCACCTATTTGGTTTACGCTCATTTTGGCTTGGTCAATACCCGCACCGGCTTAATTTTGGGGCATACCAGCCTGGCCACGCCCTATGTGGTGATGACGGTGACGGCCACCCTGGCCAATTATGACCATAATCTGTCGCGGGCTGCCCATTCTTTGGGGGCATCGGGCTGGTCGGTATTTTGGCGAGTGACCTTTCCCCAGATTTTGCCCGGAGTGGTATCGGGGGCAATTTTGGCCTTTGCCATGTCGTTTGACGAAGTCGTGATGGCCCTGTTCCTGACCAATGCTGAGCGGCGCACCTTGCCGGTGCAAATGTTTGCCGGCATACGTGATTTGGTGAACCCGACCATTATGGCCGCCGCGACTTTGTTGCTTATGGTGTCATTGGCATTGTTCGGGATTTTGCAAATCCTGTCGCGGCGGGGTAAAGCGGGCGGGGTCACAGCCCATTAACTATGACCATTAATTATGGCCATTAATTATGGGTGAATTTTGCCGCCCGTTTTTCCTTAAACGCGGCCATGCCTTCTTTTTGGTCGTTGGTGGCGAATAGGCTATGAAACACTCGCCTTTCAAACAACAACCCAGCGGCAAGCGGCATCTCATCGACCTGTTTCACAGCTTCCTTGGCGGTCATGGTGGCGAGTTTGCCATAGCCCGCGATGATATTGGCCATTTCCATGGCTTTTTCTTGCAATTGGTCGGCGGCGACGATGGTGGTGACCAAGCCCATGCGTTCCGCCTCGGCGGCATCGAACAGACGGCCGGTTAAAATAATCTCCATCGCTTTGAATTTGCCGACGGCGCGGGTGAGGCGTTGGCTGCCGCCCATGCCCGGAATAATGCCCAATTTAATTTCCGGCTGGCCGAATTTGGTACCCTCGGCGGCGATAATAATGTCGCACATCATGGCGAGTTCACAGCCGCCCCCCAGGGCAAAGCCCGCCACCGCCGCAATAATGGGGGTGCGGGTTTGGGCAAATTCTTGCCACAGGGCAAACATGTCGCTTTGCAGCATATCGGTCAGGTTTTTGTCCGCCATCTCGGCAATATCGGCCCCGGCGGCAAACACGCCATCCGCCCCGGTAACGATGATACAGCCAACCGCTTCGTCCTGGTCAAGGGCGCGTACGGCCTGGAACATCAGGCGCGAAATCTCGGTATTGAGGGCGTTTTTGGCTTTGGGGCGGCTCAGGGTCAGGATCGCCACGCGACCTTTTTGTTCATATTTTACCGGCGCATCGGGGGGAAGGGTTAAGGGCATTTTGGGTTCCGTTGCATAAAATGGGGGAATGATTTTGATTTGTAATTTATTTTAGGCTTAAAAGATAGTCACGCAATTCCTGCACAAAATCGGTGGCGAAGAACCATAAAATTTCATTTGAAATCGGATAAACGAGATGTACCAGTTTATTTCGTACATCAATGATCGATTCCCAATCAATTTTCCGATGTTTTTTGCGAAATGACTGGGAAAATACAGATGAAATTTCACCTAAATCCGAGACCGCTTTCATGAGCGCAAGGCGGTAAATTTCATCCCGCCCAATGCGACCTAGGCTGCCATGCTCAGCTACCCGTTCACATTGCCGAATATAGATATCAACCGACGTTAGATTAGATTCATCATGCTTGTTCATAAAGCACAACCAGTGTTTTGTTGACGGCTTCTATGACTTCTGGGTAAAATTCGCCCGGAACCCGCACATCGACATTTTTGCATTTGATGCCCTGGTTTCGCAGCATTGCCTTAAAATCAATTCCCACCCGTGCCATATGTCCCAAATGCGCACGGGGAAAATCCGCCGCAAATTCAATCAGCAAACCGGTATCGTAACGGGGGTGAGGAATCAAGTCTTTTTTCAAATCAAACAAAGCCATTTTGCGCAGGCGATGGGCGAGGGCAAATTCTTTGAATTGCGCAGGGGTGAATTTTTGCGGGTCGAGCATGGGAGGAACCATCCAGGATATTGAAAGCTGCGTAGGGTCAACAAAAGATCATGCCATTTTATGACCCCCCCTTCCTGCTTAGGAAGGGGGGGATAGAAAAGCCAGAATTTTTGTCAAAAAATTCTAGGCTTTTCTTGGGGGGGTTGGTGCAATGTGTTGATTCTATTAATAGATTCTCAACATCACCAACCCCCCCGACCTCCGCTAGGCGGCAAGCCGCCAAGCTTCGGTTTCCCCCCCTTCCTAAGCAGGAAGGGGGGGTC
>JASGCR010000119.1 GCA_030054015.1 Candidatus Symbiobacter sp.
CCCCTTCTAAAGAAGGGGGGGTAAATAAATTTTCGACTTATTCAGACCTTCCTTATGCCACCACCCCCGCCTTGAATATCTGAAAAAATTGCTTAAAATAAGGCATGGATCAACAGAAGCCTCCCCCCGACGGTACGCGGCGGCAAATTGCCGCCCGACCGGAAATTCTCTACAAAATCTTTGCCCCGACCACCAGCCTGGCCGGGGTGGGGCGGCATGTCGCCGACCGCTTGGAAAAACTCTGTGGCAAGCGGGTGATGGATGTCATATTCCATTTGCCCAATAACGGCATCGACCGCCAGCTCGCCGCCAATATTGCCGCCGCCCCGACCGACCGCCCGACTTTGCTGGCCGTCACCATTATTGCCCATCATCCGCCATCCGCCCCCAAACGCCCGTGGAAAGTGATCGTCAGCGACAATACCGGTTTCCTTAATCTCACCTATTTTGTGCCAAAGCCCGAATATCTGCGGGAAATGCTGCCGGTCGGGCAACAACGGCTCATATCCGGCCAGATTGAGCATTATATGGGCGAGCGGCAAATGCCGCATCCCGAATTGGTCGCGCCCACCAGCGAGTTGGCGCAACATGTCGGGTTTCACCCGATCTATCCCCTGACCGCCGGCTTAAGCGGCAAAATCCTCGGCAAAATTGTCGAGCGCGGCCTGGCGGTGATGCCGGAACTGCCCGAATGGTTTGATGACGCATTTTTACGCGAACAAAATTGGCCGAGTTTTAACGCCGCCCTCACTGGCCTGCATCACGCCAAGTCGCTGGCGGATTTACAGCCCGAATCCCCGGCGCGGCAACGCCTGGCCCATGACGAAATCACCGCCGTGACGTTGGGGCTGGCGGTGACGCGGGCATGGCTGCGCCGCCGGCCTGGCCTGGGGCTTGCCGCCACCGGCGATAAAACCTCGAAAATCCGCGCCAATTTGCCGTTTCAACTGACCCATGACCAAGAACAAGCCATCAGCGAAATTGCCGCCGACATGGGATTGCCGCGCCCGATGCTGCGCCTGTTGCAAGGCGATGTCGGCAGCGGCAAGACCGTGGTGGCATTGATGGCAATGGCGGTGGCGGCTGAGAATGGCACCCAATCCGCCCTGCTCGCCCCCACCGAATTATTGACGCGGCAACATTTCCATAATTTGGCGAAATTGGCAGGCCCGCATTTGCGCATCGCCATTTTAACGGCGCGGGAAAAAGGCCGCGAACGCGCCGCCATCCTTGAAAAAATAAATAATGGCGAGATCGACATTGTCGTGGGTACCCAGGCCTTGTTCAATGATGAATTGCAATTTGCTCAGTTGGGGTTGGTGATAATCGACGAACAACACCGTTTTGGGGTTGAACAACGCCTGGCCCTGTCGCAAAAAAACCAACAATCAGGCAAAGCCATCGATATTTTGGTGATGACCGCGACGCCCATCCCGCGCTCCTTGGCCTTGACTTTGTACGGCGATTTGGACATGTCGCAATTGCGCGGCAAACCGGCGGGGCGGCGGCCCATCACCACGGCGGCTTTGCCTTTAGAGCGCATAGATGAAATTGTTGCCGCCTTACAACGTGCCACCGCCCGCGGTGAACGCGCTTATTGGGTCTGTCCCTTGGTCGAGGAATCCGAATTGGCGGAAATCACCGCCGCCACTTTGCGCTATCAATTTTTGCAGAAAATTTTTGGGCTTCGGGTCGGGTTGGTGCATGGCCGCTTGCGCCCGCAAGAACGTGACCAGGTAATGCAGCAATTTGCCAGCCAAGAATTGGATATTTTGGTCGCCACCACCGTGATCGAGGTCGGGGTGGATGTGCCTGATGCCACCATCATGGTGATTGAACATGCCGAGCGTTTTGGCCTCACCCAATTGCACCAATTGCGCGGGCGGGTCGGGCGCGGCAGCAAGCCATCCCATTGTTTATTGTTATACCAAACCCCGTTGGGGCCGATGGCCAGGCAGCGCATCGCCGCCTTGCGTCAATCCGAAGACGGGTTTTTCCTGTCCGAGGAAGATTTGCGCCTGCGCGGGGCGGGCGAATTGATGGGTACCAAACAAAGCGGCTTTGCCGAATTTCGCTTTGTCGATATGCGGGTGCATCAGCATTTATTTCCCATTGCGGCGCAGCAAGTGGCGGCGATTTTGCAACGCGATCCCGAATTAACCTCGCCCCAAGGGCTTAATTTGCGTTATTTGCTCTATTTATTTGAGCGAGATGCGGCGGTGCGGTATCTTTCGTCTGGTTAATCATCGAATTTTTTTCGGGGGGGAATATGAAATGAGCGGTGAAAAGGATGAAATTGCTGAAGTTGGTGAAATTGGTGAAATTGGTGAAATTGGTGAAATTGATGAAATTGGTGAAATCGTCAAGACACCCTGGCTTGGCCGCGAACAAAGAATTGGCTTGTCAAACGTGTTCGTTGGATTTACGATTGTGGGCGGATTGAGTTTGTTTAATTATTTCGGTGGGAAATCCGATCTAACCGGTGCCGAGGCAGCAATCGTCGCATTCACAACCATGTTTTCGGTTGGATTGTTGCTGTGGCTAAGAAAGGAACAATCATGACTCCCTTAGCGTATAGTTTGCTTGGTTATTGCGTCATTGGTTTCGTGGTGGCATTTTTGGCTACCCGAACCCGCAAGGTCAAGAAAATTCACAAAAAAGCGCCTGGCGAAGTTTAATTAACCGGATGGGGCAAGTGGTTGAGCCAAGCTGAGGCGATGGGAATATATACTCGGTTTCCCAATGAATTCCGCTTTATGCTCCCCCTGATTAGGAAGGGGGGGCATAAAACGGAAGGCGTTATTTGCTCTGCATCTTTTTCCAAGCGGCCACATTGCGATTATGGTCGACCAAATTGCTGGCGAAATTGTGCCCGCCGCGGCCATTAGCGACAAAATATAATTCATTCGATACCAAAGGATGCGCCACCGCCAACAAAGATTGCACGCCGGGATTGGCAATCGGGCCAGGCGGCAAACCAAAATTAACATAAGTATTATAGGGTGATGGTTTCAGTAAATCTTTGGTAAATAAAATTTTACGCAGAGGCTTATTCGGATTAGCCAAACCAATGGCATAAACCACCGTCGGATCGGCCTGTAATCGCATCGACCGGCGCAGCCGATTCAAATAGACCGCCGCCACCCGTGGCCGCTCTTCGGGCAAAGCGGTTTCCCGCTCCACAATCGAGGCCAAAGTCACCAATTCCAACGGCGATCTGAGCGGGATCGAGAGATCGCGTTCAGCCCAGATTTTGCTGGTTTGCCGCGCCATCGCCGCCATCATGCGCCCAAGGATCACGGCGCGTTGCTCGCCGCGCTCGGCATCATAGGTTTCGGGCAATAAGGCCCCTTCGGGCGGCAAATCACGCGGCAAATCCCCCGCCAAATACGGGGAATTGCGCACGATTTCCCACACATCCACCACCCGCAAACCCTCTGGCACCGTAAGCTGGTGCAGAATCACCTCGCCCCGCACCATTTGGCGGGCAATTTCCCACATGGACAATCCGGGGGCAAAGCGGTACTCGCCGGCTTTGAGGACATATTCCGGGCAATAACGCCCAAAACTCACAAGACAGGGCGCGTGCAGCACCAGCTTAAAGATAAAGGAAGAATGAATAACCTCTTGCTGGGCCAAATCCGTGCTGATTTGCGACAGGGTTTTACCAGATTCGAAATCCAACACTTTCTCGTTGCTATAGCCGCCCGGAAATAAAAATATCGCCGCGATGACAGAGACGCTTAAGACCAATAATAGGAAGGCGGGTCGCACCAGACGAGCGAATATTCGCCCGGAAATTGCGGAATTTGCGGAATTTACAGGATTCGCGGAATTTGCGGGGGGAGTCACTGCGGATGGCGGTACCGCATTTTCGCCACGTACCAGGCGTTCCTGTGCCAACCGTTCGGCTTCTTCGGCTTTGGTTTCGTAATGATCGGGTGTTGCCGATTCTTGGTTTGTAGGGAGAATGGTTTGTCCATCCTGGGTAGTTATTTGCGGTGTCCCCGACGGAACAAATTCTTTTTGATCGAGCGGGCTTGCGGCTTCAGCCGCGAGCGCATCATCGGGGGGCAGGGTCGTCATTCACGGATTTTTCAAAATCAAGGTGGCATTGGTGCCACCAAAGCCAAAACTGTTCGACATAACCGCCTTGATGGTGCGATTTTTGGCTTTATGCGCCACCAAATCAATGTCGCATCCATCCGACGGCACATCTAAATTCAAAGTCGGCGGCGCAATTTGGTCGCGCAGAGCCAAAATCGAGAAAATCGCCTCGACCGAACCCGCCGCCCCCAATAAATGCCCAATCGCCGATTTGGTTGAGGACATCGATAATTTATAGGCGGCATCGCCAAAAAGACGTTTTACCGCATTGAGTTCGATCTCATCGCCCAGCGGCGTCGAAGTACCATGCGCATTAATGTAATCAATCTCGTCCGGGCGCATATTGGCACGTTTTAACGCGGACTGCATGGCACGGAAACCGCCACTGCCATCTGGCGCCGGGGCGGTAATGTGATAAGCATCGCCCGACAGGCCATAACCCACGATTTCGGCGTAAATTTTCGCCCCGCGCGCCCGCGCATGTTCTAATTCTTCGAGAACCACCACGCCGGCCCCCTCGCCCATCACAAAACCATCGCGGTCTTTGTCCCAGGGGCGCGAGGCGCGTCTGGGGGTGTCGTTAAACGCGGTGGACAGAGCGCGGGCTGCCGCAAATCCGCCAATCCCGATGCGGCTAATCGCCGCCTCGGTGCCGCCCGCAATCATAACATCGGCATCGCCCCATTGGATCAGCCGCGCGGCGTCACCAATCGCATGGGCCCCGGTGGCGCAGGCCGTCACCGCCGAGTGATTCGGCCCCTTGAAACCAAATTTAATCGACACATGGCCGGAAGCCAGATTGATCAAATTGGCCGGAATATAAAACGGAGTCAGACGCGAGGGGCCTTTTTCAACGAACGTCACCGCCCCATCAGTAATCCCGATCAAGCCGCCGATCCCCGAACCAATCATGACACCGGTGCGCTCGCGCGTGGCATCATCTTCGGGCAACCAATTGGCATCACGCACCGCATCTTCGGCGGCGGCCAGGGCATAAACAATGAAATCACCCATGCGCCGTCGGTCTTTGGCCGTCACCACCGAGTCGAAGTCGAAATCGCCCTCACCCGTACCCTTTGGCACTTGCGCCGCCACCCGCGATGGCAAATCGCTGGCATCAAACGCGGTGATGCCCCGAATCCCGGACTCGCTGGCAATCAAACGCTTCCAAACGGTTTCGACCCCGCGACCCAAAGGCGTGACCATCCCCATACCGGTAACGACAATGCGTTTTAACGGTAAAAAGCGATTTTCTTCGTCGGCTGTGTTTTGCGCCATTGGTTTGGAATCTGATTATAGTTTGCACAAAGTCGGTTTTAATCCGGTCATCGTCCTGGCGTTTCAAAGCCGCCCATCTGGTGATGACACCAGATAGGCAGCCGAAAGCCCGACGCGACAAGTAAGTGATCCTTCACAGATCACTTTACTTGTTTTTCGATAAATTCGACGGCATTTTGCACGGTCAGAATTTTTTCGGCTGCATCGTCCGGTATTTCGCAGCCAAATTCTTCTTCAAAGGCCATAACCAGTTCGACCGTATCAAGCGAGTCGGCACCGAGATCATCGATAAAACTCGCATTATCGACGACTTTCGATTCTTCGACACCCAGATGCTCAACAACGATTTTCTTCACACGATTGGCAACGTCACTCATATTGGTTCCTCGTAATTTGTTCGGGCAGGCACCTTATCGCAACCGATGGCATGACACCATTCCGGCCTTAGCTTGAGGTGTGCGAACTCACTCACCCCCCCACGATATAGGGTACCTGCGAACTGATTATCACAAACGCACCGCTTATGCCACTTTCTATAAATCACTTTGGGGTGGTTTGGCAAGGGGGGAAGTCAGGAAAATCATTTTTTTAATTTTTCAAATCATATAAGCCAAGTTTAACCGCCCATTTGCCCAGAATTATCCCCTTTTTTTAGGGAACTATATACGTAGCCAGCCCGCCCATGAAGCCATCTGAGTGCGCCGGCCCTAAGGAAGGTCTGAATAAGTCGAAAATCTATTTACCCCCCCTTCTTTAGAAGGGGGGGATAGAAAAGCTTGGCGAGTGCTTACGAGCCAAAGCTTTTCTTGGGGGGGTTGGTGTAATAGGTTGATTCTATTAATATATTTTCAACATCACAACCCCCCCAAGTTGAGCTAAGCTGCTGCCGCCGCGTAAGTGAAAGCGGCGGCAAAATAAAGTTGTCGCCGCTTTCACTTACGCGGCGACCAGCTAAGCTCAACTATCCCCCCCTTCTAAAGAAGGGGGGGTAAAACTAGACTTATTCAGACTTTCCTTAAGGATACTCCGAACAAGTCTCAAAAACAAAAAAAATGGCATTTGCGAGCGGGCGGCTTCGCCCGCGAAGCAATCCAGTAACATCTTGAAATTGCTAGATTTTTCTGGATTGCTTCCGGCTTCGCTACGCTCGCCGTCGCAAAGACGCGGCTCTGTTGAAAAGGACTTGTTCAGACCTTCCCTAAATGGAGCGTCATTACCCGCCGGAGGATTATTCCTTAAAATTCCTGGGGGATTACCCGACACGAAATATCCGTGTAACACGGGTCGCCGCGTAAGTGAAAGCGGCGACAAAATAAAGTTGCCGCCGCTTTC